>CANJKD010000461.1 GCA_947474415.1 Burkholderiales bacterium
CAGGTTTTCCACGTCACGCAGCAGCATGCGCTTGGCGTGGTTGTTGCCGGCGGCGTCCACTGCCTGCGGCAGGTCGATGATCACCGGGCCATCGGCCGCGAGCAGGATGTTGAACTCCGACAGGTCGCCGTGCACGACGCCCGCGCACAGCATGCGCACCACCTCGGCCAGCAGCGTGATGTGGTGGGCGCGCGCCTGCTCGGGCGTGAAGGCCACGTCGTTCAGGCGCGGGGCGGCGTCACCGTGTTCGTCGGCCACCAGTTCCATCAGCAGCACGCCCTCGAAGAAGTTGTACGGCTTGGGCACGCGCACGCCGGCAGCGGCCAGGCGGTACAACGCATCGACCTCGGCGCTCTGCCAGGCAGCCTCTTGCGACTCGCGGCCGAAGCGGGTGCCCTTGGCCATCGCGCGGGCCTGGCGGCTGTTCTTGACCTTGCGGTTCTCGGTGTAGTCGACCGCCTGGCGGAAGCTGCGGTGGGTGGCTTCCTTGTAGACCTTGGCGCAGCGCGTTTCGTCACCGCAGCGCACCACATAGACCATCGCTTCCTTGCCACTCATCAGTTGGCGCACGACCGTGTCGATCAGGCCTTCGTCGACGAGCGTCTGCAGTCTTGGGGGTGCTTTCATGGGCGCTATTTTGCGTCACCGGCCCCTTGCGCTTCGCTTGGCTTCAGTTGTTGGGTCGGTGACCGGCATGCATGGACTCGCGCTGGCCGAGGCCATCGGGTGAATGACTCCGCTCATGTCAGCCGCCGGCGGCCTGTGGCCGCCGTCTCCTTCTTGACTTCGCTGCGCCATTCACCCGACGACCCCGGCCTGCCACCCGTCGTGGCGCGCTGCCTCTCAAACCGCCACGGTGCCAGCAGAACGCTGTGGCGGGGTGTTGTGTGGAGTGAAGTAAAGGAGGAGACGATGGCCGCAAGGCCATCGACGGGTGACATGAACGGAACACAGCACCCCGTCGCAGCGTTCCCGCCCTGATGGATGCCTACACCTGCGGCAGCATCAAGCCGAGGATCCGTTCGTTCAGCCCCTTGCCGACCTTGCCCGCCACCGCCACCGATGCGCGCGCGGCCAGCATCTGCTCGAATGTCATGCGCACCTGATCGGGCGTCACATCTCCGACCGCAGCCGCCACTTCCGCCTGCGAGCGCACCCGCCCGAGCACGAACAGGTCGATCGCCGCCGCTTCGATGCGGCGCGCCGGCCGCTCGTGTGCGAGCAGGCTGCGCACCGCAATCTGGTTGCGCGCACGCTCGAATCCAACCGGGTCGATCGACCCGGCGTGCGCATGCAGCAAGCGCGTGACTTCGATGAAGAACTCGTCGAGGTGCTCGGGTGAGGTGGACGCCTCGATCACGAACTGGCCGCACAGTTCCATCACATCGGCCGAACAGGCGGCGTGGTAGACCAGGCCGCGCCGCTCGCGGATCTGGTCGAGCAGGGGCGAGCTCATGCCTTCGCCGAACAGCGCCGCCGCGACGATGCCGGCCTGGTGGTCTTGCGTGAGCCCCGGAATCGGGAAGCCGAGCGCCACATGGCTTTGCGGGCAGCCCGTGAGCCGGCGCGACTGCACGCCGCCGCCGTAGGCCGGCGCGGCCACGACGTTGCGGCTGCCTTGCGGCATCGAGCCGAAGGCTGCTTCCGCGTCCCGCACGATCTGGTCCGGGTCGATGTTCCCGGCCACGCCGACCACCACGTTCGCGCCGGTGTACTGGGCACGCACGTAGCCGGTCAACTCGGCGCGAGTCAAGCGCTCGATGTTGGCGCGCGTGCCGATCACCGGCCGCGCCATCGGGTGTTCGCCGAAGCAGCTCTTGTCGAACAGTTTGAAGGCCACCGACAGGCCGTCGTCGTCGTCCTCGATGAATTCCTGCAGGATCACCTGGCGCTCGCGCTCCAGCTCCACTTCGGGGAAGGTGCCGTTGCGCACGATGTCGCCGAGCATCTGCACGAAGGGCCCGGCGTGCGCCGCCATGCCGCGCAAGTGAAAGGCGGTGTGGTCTTTGTCGGTGTGGGCGTTGACGTCGGCGCCCAGCCGTTCGGCGTCGAGGTTGATGCGCTGGCAGTCACGCGTCAGCGTGCCCTTGAACGCCATGTGCTCGACGAAATGGCTGATGCCGTTGAGCCGCTTGCTTTCATGTTGGCTGCCGCTGCGCACGAACACGCTGACGCTCGCGGTGTGCAGGTTCGGCAGCGCGATGCTGACGACGCGCACGCCATTCGCGAGGGTGGCGACGGCGGTGTCGGGGTCGATCGGGTGGTCGGGCATGGAGGGCGCGCGGCAAGAGAATGGGAGTCGAGATTGTGGCGCCGAACCCGGGTCTGGCCGAGGCCGCCGCGGATCGACCCTGGCATTGAAGAAGCCCCATCCCTGCGGGAAGCGCGCGGCGGGTGTAGAAGGTCGGGCAACCGGCGGCACTGGCGCCACCGGGCACACGGAGAAGCGCACGCCCATGAAGCATTGGTTCATCGCCGCACTGGCACTGGTTTGTACCTGGGCGCTCGGCCAGGCGCCGGCCGCCAACCCCACGCAGCGCCTGCGCGGCACGATCGAGTCGTTCGACGGCAGCACGCTGGTCGTCAAGGAGCGCAGCGGCGAAGTGCTGCGCCTGGCGCTGGCAGACACCCTCAGCCTGAGCGAGGTGCTGCCGATCGAGTTGTCTGCCATCCAGCCCGGCAGCTTCATCGGCACGGCGGCCATGCCGGCGGCCGACGGCACGCTGCGCGCCATGGAAGTGCTGGTGTTTCCAGAGGCCGCGCGGGGCACGGGCGAGGGCCATTCCCCGCAGGCCTTCAGCCCGGCAGCACGATGACCAACGCCACCGTGGCCGACGTGGTGGCCGTGGCGGGCGTGTCCGAGGGCCGCTTGCTCAAGCTGCGCTACAAAGACGGCGAGAAGACGCTGGATGTGCCGGTGGGCACGCCGGTTGTCACCGTCAGGCCGGGTGACCGCAGCCTGCTGGTGGCGGGCGCGAAGGTGCTCGTGACGGCGCAGTTGCGCGACGGCACGCCAACCGCGCTGCGCGCGCTGGCCGGGCGCCACGGCTTCGCGCCGCCGATGTAGTTTGGCGCGCCGCCCCGCATCGGCGTCGGCATCCGCCGGCGCCACCAGCGCCACCAGCGCCACCAGTGTCGCCGTCGCCGGCCGCTTCTGCCCGCGCCTGACCCTGCAGACCTTGACCCGTGGCGACGGCCTGCTCGGCCTGCGCGCCGTGGAGGGCTTCGGCCCGCGCGGCGCGCAGCTCACG
>CANJKD010000462.1 GCA_947474415.1 Burkholderiales bacterium
AGAGGCGAAGATGATCGGGAAATCGAGCTGCTTCTCGGTCGCGCCGAGCTTGTCGAACAGGTCGAAGGTGGCGTTGATCACGTAGTCGGGGCGCGCACCAGGGCGGTCGACCTTGTTGATCACGACGATCGGGTTCAGGCCCAGCGCCAGGGCCTTCTTGGTCACGAAGCGCGTCTGCGGCATCGGGCCTTCGACCGCATCGACCAGCAGCAGCACCGAGTCGACCATCGACAGCACGCGTTCCACTTCACCGCCAAAGTCGGCGTGGCCGGGGGTGTCGACGATGTTGATGTGGGTACCCTTCCACTCCACCGCGCAGTTCTTGGCCAGGATCGTGATGCCACGTTCCTTTTCCAGGTCGTTGCTGTCCATGACCCGCTCGGCGACCTTCTCGTTTTCGCGGAAGGTGCCGCTCTGGCGCAGAAGTTGGTCAACGAGCGTGGTCTTGCCGTGGTCGACGTGGGCGATGATGGCGATGTTGCGGATCTGTCGGGTCATGATGTAACTAGTCCTAGTGCTTGCTCTTGTGGAGACAGAAGGCCTTGCACCTCCACCGGGCTCAGGAGCCTTGTTGAAATCAGTTCGCCGGCGATGATGTGGCCGCCGCCGAGGAAAGCCTTGGGCTCAGGCCCATACACGCGAACGTACGGGGCATCGAACAGCGAAACGCGACGCCGCAGGCCGCTCAGGAAACGGCCTGCATCTTCCGCGCCGAGGCGCACCACCGGCCAGTCGGCGACCAGTGCGTCGGCCGGCATCAACCCCGTGTCGCGTTCGGCTTCGCTCATCGAAGCCAGTTGTTCAAGCGTGTGCGCGCCGGCCAGCGTCAGCGCGCCGCTGGCGGTGCGGCGCAGTGCGCTCAAGTGGGCCCCGCAGCCAAGCACCTTGCCGATGTCTTCAGCCAGGGTGCGGATGTAAGTGCCTTTGCTGCAACTCACGTCGAGCATCCACGCATCATCATGGCCCGCGACGACGACAATGTGGTGAATAGTCACCGCCCTGGCCTCGCGTTCAACATCGATGCCGGCGCGGGCGTACTCGTACAGCGGCTTGCCATCGCGCTTCAGCGCCGAGTGCATGGGCGGCACTTGCAGGATCGGGCCGGTGAATTGCGCACAGGCCGCCTCCATTTGCGCGCGTGTGACGTCCACCTCGCGGCGTGCCAGCACGGCGCCTTCGGCATCGGCCGTGGTCGTGGTGACGCCCAACTTCAAGGTCGCCTGGTAGCGTTTGTCGGCATCGAGGCTGATCTGCGAGAACTTGGTGGCTGCGCCGAAACACAGCGGCAGCAGGCCGGTGGCCAATGGATCGAGCGTGCCAGTGTGGCCGGCCTTTTCGGCGCGAAACAAGCGCTTTGCTTTCTGCAACGCGTCGTTGCTTGACAGGCCAATGGGCTTGTCGAGCAGCAGCACGCCGTGCACCGCACGACGGATGACGAACCCCAAGGTCGCCCTCGGCGCCCGCCCCCCCGAGCGGGAACCGCCCGCCCTGGGGCCGCCCGGCGCCGGGCGGATGCTCGGGGTGCCGTCCGTCATCAGTCTTCCTTCGCTCGCGTCGAGTTCGCCTTGGCGATCAGTGCGCTCAGTTCCGAGGCGCGCTCGGTCGTGCGGTCGAACTTGAAATGCAGCGTGGGCACCGTGTGGATCTGCAGGCGCTTGAACAGGCCGTTACGGATGAAGCCTGCCGCCTCGTTCAACGCGATCTCGCACTCCTGCGGGTCACCGACGAGAACCGAGAACAGCACCGTGGCATGAGCGTAGTCGGCCGTGATCTCCACCGCGTTGACCGTCAGCATGCCAACGCGCGGGTCTTTCAGGTCGCGAATCAGTTCGGCCACATCGCGCTGGATCTGGTCGGCGACACGGAAGCCGCGGTTCGGTATGGATCGTTTGTGTCGCATGGTGATGTCCTAAGCACGAACCCCGCCGACTTGTGGTGGACGGGGCGTGGAATCGAGGGTGGAAACCAAACGCCGGCCAGCGCGCGGCCGCTCCGGAGCGGCCGGTGACCTCCTCGGGGGGGTAGGCCACGGTATTCCGTGGCCCGGGGTTCCACTCAAAGCGTTCGTGCCACTTCCTTGACCTCGAAGAACTCGAGCTGATCACCTTCCTTGATGTCGTTGTAGTTCTTCAGCTTGATACCGCACTCGAAGCCGGTACCGACCTCGCGCACATCGTCTTTCAGGCGCCGCACCGATTCGATTTCGCCGCTGTAGACGACGACGTTTTCGCGCAGCAGGCGGAACTTCGCGCCACGGCGCACCAGGCCGGCGGTGATCATTGAGCCGGCCACTGTGCCGATCTTCGACGCCACGAACACGGTGCGGATCTCGGCCGTGCCGATGACCTCTTCACGCTGCTCCGGGGCCAGCATGCCGGTCATCGCCAGCTTCACATCGTCGACCGCGTCATAGATGATGTTGTAGTAACGGATGTCGACGCCGTTGTTCTCTGCCAGCTTGCGCGAACCGGCATCGGCGCGCACGTTGAAGCCGATGATGACCGCCTTCGACGCGATCGCGAGGTTGATGTCGGACTCGCTGATGCCGCCCACCGCCGCGTGCACCACCTGCACCTTGACCTCGGCGGTCGAGAGCTTGAGCAGCGACTGCGCCAGCGCTTCCTGCGAACCCTGCACGTCGGCCTTGATGATGAGGCCGAGCGTCTGCGTCGCGCCCTGGCTCATCTGGTCCATCAGGGTTTCGAGGTTCGCGGCCTGGCGCTTGGCCAGCTTCACGTCGCGGTACTTGCCCTGGCGGAAGGTCGCGATTTCACGCGCCCGGCGCTCGTCGCCCAGCACCATGAACTCATCGCCGGCCTGCGGCACTTCGGTCAGGCCCTGAATCTCGACCGGAATCGACGGACCGGCTTCTGCGATGGACTTGCCGTCTTCGTCCAGCATGGCACGAACCCGTCCAAAGCTCGAACCCGCAAGCACCACATCACCACGCTTCAATGTGCCACTTTGCACCAGCACGGTCGCCACGGGCCCGCGACCCTTGTCGAGCCGCGCTTCGATCACGAGGCCCTTCGCCATCGAGGCCCGCGGCGCCTTCAGCTCCAGCACTTCGGCCTGCAGCAGCACTTGTTCGAGCAGCGTCTCGATGCCCTGGCCCGTGCGCGCCGAAACGGGCACGAAGGGCGATTCACCACCGAAATCTTCAGGTACGACCTGTTCTGCCACCAGTTCCGACTTCAGCCGCTCGATGTTCGCATCGGGCTTGTCGATCTTGTTCATCGCCACGACG
>CANJKD010000463.1 GCA_947474415.1 Burkholderiales bacterium
AAGGTTGCTCATGGCGCAGACTGCAAAACCAAGACCCGGCGAAAACATGCGGCTGATCGACGCGCTGGGCTACCGGCTCCCGTTGGCTGGCGTCGTGTCCATCCTTCACCGCGGCAGCGGCCTGGTGATGTTCGTGCTGATGCCGTTCATCATCTGGATGTTCGACACCAGCCTCACGTCCGAGATCAGCTACAGCCAATTCACGGCTGTGTTCGTCGGCGGTGCCGGCTTCGTCCCTGGCTGGTTTTTCAAGGTCATGGCGCTGGCGCTGATCTGGGCCTATTTGCACCATTTCATCGCCGGCGTGCGCCACCTCTGGATGGACGCCACCCATGCCGTCACGCTCGAATTCGGCCGGCACTCAGCCGTCTTTACCTTGGTGGTCAGCGTCGGGCTGACGTTGGCGCTCGGCGCCAAGCTGTTCTTCTTCTGAGGCGTCAATCCAGATGGCAAAGAACATGGCAAAGAACTATGGTTCGAAGCGCATCGTCGTCGGTGCGCACTACGGCCTGCGCGACTGGCTTTCGCAACGTGTCACGGCCACCCTGATGGCCTTGTTCACGGTCGTCGTCATCGCGCAGGTGTTGCTGCCGGGCGAGATGGGCTACGACAAGTGGGCCGGCATCTTTTCGCACCAGTGGATGAAGCTGCTCACGTTTGTCGTGATCGTGTCGATGCTGTTGCACGTGTGGGTGGGAGTGCGCGATGTGTTGATGGACTACGTGAAGCCGGTTGGCACCCGCCTGGCGTTGCAGGTGGGCACGATCGTGTGGCTGGTGGGTTGCGCCGGTTGGGCGATGCAGGTGATTTGGAGACTTTGATGCAATCGGCAATTCCTCAGATGTCGGCCGGCACGGCTGCCGTGACACGGCGCAAGTTCGACGTGGTGATCGTTGGCGCGGGCGGCTCGGGCATGCGTGCTTCGCTGCAACTCGCCCTCGCCGGCCTGAACGTGGCCGTGTTGTCGAAGGTGTTCCCGACGCGCTCGCACACGGTGGCGGCGCAAGGCGGCATCGGCGCTTCGCTGGGCAACATGAGCGAAGACAACTGGCATTACCACTTCTACGACACCGTGAAGGGATCCGACTGGCTCGGTGACCAGGATGCTATCGAATACATGTGTCGCGAAGCGCCGAAGGTGGTCTACGAGCTCGAACACTTCGGCATGCCGTTCGATCGCAACCCGGACGGCACGATTTACCAGCGCCCGTTTGGTGGCCACACCGCGAACTACGGTGAGAAGCCGGTGCAGCGCGCCTGTGCTGCTGCCGACCGCACCGGCCACGCGATGCTGCACACGCTGTACCAGCAAAACGTGAAGGCCCGCACCAATTTCTTCGTCGAATGGATGGCGCTCGACCTGATCCGAGATGCCGATGGCGACGTGGTCGGTGTGACGGCGCTCGAGATGGAGACCGGCGAGGTTCACATCCTGGAGGCCAAGACCGTCTTGCTGGCCACCGGCGGAGCCGGGCGCATCTTTGCGGCGTCCACGAATGCCTTCATCAACACCGGTGACGGCTTGGGCATGGCGGCGCGTGCCGGCCTGCCGCTGGAAGACATGGAGTTCTGGCAGTTCCACCCGACCGGCGTGGCCGGTGCGGGCGTGTTGCTGACCGAAGGTTGCCGCGGTGAAGGCGCGATCCTGCGCAACAGTGACGGCGAGCGTTTCATGGAACGCTATGCGCCGACGCTGAAAGACCTGGCTCCGCGCGACTTCATCTCGCGCTGCATGGACCAGGAGATCAAGGAAGGCCGCGGCTGCGGGCCCGACAAGGACTACATCGTCCTCGACATGACGCACCTCGGCGCAGAGACCATCATGAAGCGCCTGCCCAGCGTGTTCGAGATCGGTCACAACTTCGCGAACGTCGACATCACGAAGGAACCGATTCCGGTCGTGCCGACCATCCACTACCAGATGGGCGGCGTACCGACCAACATCCACGGCCAGGTGGTGGCGCCGAAAGACGGCAACCCGAATTCGGTGGTGAACGGCTTGTACGCGGTGGGCGAGTGCTCTTGTGTCAGCGTCCACGGTGCGAACCGGCTCGGCACCAACTCTTTGCTCGACCTGCTGGTGTTCGGCAAGGCGGCCGGCAACCACATCGTCGCCAGCGCCCTGAAGACCAAGACCCACAAGCCGCTGCCGGCCGACGCCGCCGACTTCACCCTCGCACGCCTTGCCAGGCTCGACGGCAGCGCCGGCGGCGAGTACGCCCAAGACGTGGCCAACGACATCCGCAAGTCGATGCAGCAATACGCCAGCGTGTTCCGCACCCAGGCCCTGATGGACGCGGGCGTGAGTGAGATCAAGGCACTGGCCGAGCGGGTGAAGGGCATTCACCTGGCCGACAAGTCGAAGGTGTTCAACACCGCGCGCATCGAAGCGCTCGAAGTCGACAACCTGATCGAAGCTGCGATGGCCACGATGATCTCGGCGGCGGCCCGCCACGAGAGCCGCGGCGCCCATACCGTGAACGACTATGGCGACACTGCAGCGCACCCGAACGGCCGCAATGACGAGGTCTGGATGAAGCACTCGCTTTGGTACTCGTCGGGCAACCGGCTCGACTACAAACCGGTGAACCTGAAGCCGCTGACGGTCGATTCGATCCCGCCCGTGATTCGCACCTTCTGACCGACGCGACACAGTTCAAGAAAGCACTCCATGACCAAGCGCGTGTTCCAGATCTACCGCTACGACCCCGACACCGATGCGAAGCCGCGCATGCAGACCATCGAAGTCGAACTCGACGGCAGCGAGCGCATGCTGCTCGATGCGCTGAACAAGCTGAAGGCGGTCGACCCGACCCTGAGCTTCCGCCGCTCCTGCCGCGAAGGCGTGTGCGGGTCTGACGCGATGAACATCAACGGCAAGAACGGCCTGGCCTGCCTGACCAACATGCGCAGCTTGCCCGGGGTGGTGGTGCTCAAACCGCTGCCGGGGCTACCGGTCATTCGCGACCTGATCGTCGACATGACGCAGTTCTTCAAGCAGTACAACTCGATCAAGCCCTACCTCGTCAACGACAACGTGCCGCCTGAAAAAGAGCGTCTGCAAAGCCCTGAAGAGCGCGACGAGCTCAATGGCTTGTACGAATGCATCTTGTGCGCCAGCTGTTCAACCAGCTGCCCGAGCTTCTGGTGGAACCCGGACAAGTTCGTCGGCCCGGCCGGCCTGTTGCAGGCTTACCGCTTCATCGCCGACAGCCGCGACGAAGACACTGCCGCCCGCCTGGA
>CANJKD010000464.1 GCA_947474415.1 Burkholderiales bacterium
CTGCGGCGACACCAGGAACGCGATGCCAGCGGCGATCTCGCGCGCTTCCGCGGTGCGGTTCAGCACACTCATCGACTCGACGCGGGTGCGGTGCGCGTCGTTCTTCCAGTGTTCCGCGATCATCGGCGTGTAGGTGGCGCCGGGCGCGACGGTGTTGACGCAGATGCCTTGCGCCGCCAGCGAACGCGCCGCGCTCTTCGTCAAGGCCAGCACGCCGCCCTTGCTGGCCGCATACGCTGCCGTACCGCTCAGGCCGCCGCCGCGCAGGCCGGCCACGCTGGCGATGGTGCAGATGCGCCCGCCGCGCCGCATGTGCTTGGCGGCCTCGCGGATGCACAGGAAGCTGCCGATGACATTGACCTCGTGCACCGAACGGAAGATCGCCACGCTCAGCTCGGCCCAGGGCGTGGTCTCGCCCACCCCGGCGCTGGTGACCAGCGCGTCGAGACCGCCGAGGAAGGCCACGGCCTGGTCGAAGGCTTCGATGATCTTCGGCTCGTCGGACACGTCGGCCGTGAAGGCCGAGTGCGTCAGGCCGTTGAGTTGCGCGGCCTCGCGTGCGGTGGCCTGTGCGCCTGCGCCATTCGTGTCGATGCCCACGGTGCGGTAGCCCTGGCGCGCCAGTTCGAGCACGGTCGCGGCGCCGATGCCGCTGGCCGAGCCGGTGACGATGGCGGTGCGGGCGGGGGTGGGGGTCGTGGTGTCAGTCATGTGATCTTCCGTGTTCCTGTATCAAGGCCAGAGCGGGCGGGAGGCAATTGGTGCGCCATCTGCGCGGAAGCCAACTCACTCACCGCAGAGACGCAGAGACGCAGAGAACGCGGAGATACGCAGAGGAATTCAATGTGAAAGGCTTTCTCTGCGGTCCTCTGCGTTCTCTGCGTCTCTGCGGTGGTGAGTTGAATAGGTCATGCCCCCGCGCCCTGGTGAGTCGAAACATTTCTCTTGCGCTCAGCGCTCAGAACAGGCTGCGGGCCGCCTGCACGATCTTGTCGACACTGAGCCGAGACGCGTTTTCCAGCGGCTGCGAATAGCCGACCGGGATGCGCGGCGCGCCGAGCCGCCTGACCGGAATCGCCAGCGCTTCGGCCACGCTGGCCACCACCTCGGCGCCGAAGCCTGCGGCTTGCACCGCCTCGTGCACGACCAGCAACTTGCCGGTGCGGCGCGCCGACGCGAGCACCGCTTCGCGGTCCCAGGGCCAGAGGCTGCGCAGGTCGATCACTTCGGCCGCCACGCCCTGCGCGGCCAGCACCTCGGCCGCGTCGAGGCAGGGCTGCACGCCGCGCGACCAGGTCACGACCGTCAGGTCTTTGCCGGCGCGCGCGGTGCGGGCGCTGCCGAGTTCGATGCTCGCTTCGCGGTCGACTTCGCCCTCCACGCCCCACAGCTCCTTGTGCTCCATGTAGACCACCGGGTCACCGCTGCGCAACGCCGCCTTCAGCAGGCTGTAGTTGTCTTGCGGCGTCGCGGGCGTGACGACCACCAGGCCCGGGATGTGCGCGAACCAGGCTTCGAGCGACTGCGAATGCTGCGCGGCCGATGCGCTCCAGATGCCGATGGGCATGCGCGCCACCAGCGGCACGCGGCCCTGGCCACCGAACATGAAGCGGTTCTTCGCGGCCTGGTTGATGATCTCGTCGATGGCGCAGAGCGCGAAGTCGATCACGCGCATCTCGACCACCGGCCGCAAGCCGGCCAGCGCCATGCCGACCGCCGCGCCCATGATGTTCGCCTCGGAGATCGGCGTGTCGATCACGCGGTGCGCACCGAACTCCTGCTGCAGGCCACGGTACTGGCCAAACACGCCGCCCCGGCCCAGGTCTTCGCCCAGCGCCACCACGTTCGAATCGGCACGCATCGCTTCGGCGAGTGCGAGTGCAGCGGCCTGCGCGTAAGTCATCACAGCCATTGTCCGGCTCCGGTGCTGACGATGTCTTGAAACGCCTCGTCGGGTGCGGGCCAGGGTGCAGCATCCGCGCACGCCAACGCGGCGTCGATTTCAGCGTGGGCAGCGGCGTCGATGGCGTCGACCTGGTCCGCGCTCGCGCCGAGCGCGAGCAGGCGCGCGCGGGCTTGGGTGAGCGGGTCGAAGGCCTGGGCGCGCTGCACCTCGGCGGGGTCGCGGTAGTTGCCGGGGTCGACCGACACATGGCCCTTGAAACGGTAGGTCACGGCGTGCAGGAAACGCGGGCCGCTGCCAGCGCGAATCTCGGCGGCGAGCCGGCCGGCAGCTTCATGCACTGCCAGCACGTCGTTGCCATCCACGGTGATCGCCGCGATGCCCATGCTTTCGGCGCGCGCCGAGGCGCCGCTGCCGGCCGTCATCGGGCCGGTGGGCGTGGTGGCCGAGATGCGGTTGTCTTCGCAGACGAAGAGCACCGGCAGCTGGTACACGCCACCCCAGTTCAACGCTTCGAGGAAGGGGCCGCGGTTCACCGCCCCGTCGCCGAAGAAGCACACCACGATGTCGGCGCTGCCTTTGATCTTCAGCGCGTGCGCCGCACCCACCGCGATCGGCAGGCCGGCCGCGACGACGCCGTTCGCGCCCAACATGCCGACGCTGAAATCGGCGATGTGCATCGACCCGCCCTTGCCGTTGTTGGTGCCGGTGGCGCGGCCGAACAGCTCGCACATCATCGCGTTCACGTTCGCGCCCTTGGCCAGCGTGTGTCCGTGGCCGCGGTGTGTGGAGGTGAGCAGGTCGGTGGGCGACAGGTGGTGGCACACCCCCGCCGCAACCGCCTCTTGCCCGGTCGACAGGTGCAAAGGACCGCGCACCCGTGCCGGCTTCACGCTGGCGTCGAGCCCCCAGGCAGCCACACCGCCCTGGCTGGCGATTTCGGCGGCGTTTTCAAATGCGCGTATGCGCGCCATGACCCGATACAGATCGAGCAGCAAGGCAGTGGCGTTCAAGGTTGTCGAGGCTCGGTCGGGGGGTCTGAATGGTCCGGACATGCGCGAGAATTTGTCGGGAGGGTCGTGAAAGCCTAGCAGAGGCGGGCCTAGGGATCTTCCCGGATGGCGCCGCAAATGGCCGCGTGGATTCGTGGCTGAATCGGCTGCGGGAAACGTCGACCGAAGCCCTCATACTAAGTTGCGTTCAAAGATATAGAAGTTATCCATTTGAACCCTGTCATTGATCGGGTTCGAATCGGATCGGCTTCGAGGGCGACGAGTCCGTTGGTGAGTGCCCTCTCGACTCCGTCGAGGTTGGCGAAGACGTGGTTGGCGAAGC
>CANJKD010000465.1 GCA_947474415.1 Burkholderiales bacterium
CAGGCAGGCATCAAGAAGCTGACCACCGAGACCGGCGCCGGCCAATGGGGCTCGTCGCTGGCGTTCGCAGGTTCGCTGTTCGGCATCGACGTCACGGTGTTCCAGGTCCGCGTGTCGTACGACCAGAAGCCCTATCGCCGCGCGCTGATGGAGACCTATGGCGCGCGCTGCATCGCGTCGCCGTCGAACGAAACCAACTCGGGCCGCGCGATCCTGGCGAAGAACCCGGACCATCCGGGCTCGCTGGGCATCGCGATCTCGGAAGCGGTGGAAGTGGCGGCGACGAACGACGACACCAAGTACGCGCTGGGCTCGGTGCTGAACCATGTGCTGATGCACCAGACCATCATCGGCCAGGAAGCGATGCTGCAGCTCGAGATGGCCGGCGACGACCCGGACGTGATCGTCGGCTGCACCGGCGGCGGTTCGAACTTCGCCGGCATCGCGTTCCCGTTCATCGGCCAGCAACTGCGCGGCGCGGGCAAGACGAAGCAGCGCCGCATCGTGGCGGTGGAGCCGGCGGCCTGCCCATCGCTGACGCGCGGCCAGTACGCCTACGACTTCGGCGACACCGCGCACCTGACGCCG
Organism: Burkholderiales bacterium; assembly: GCA_947474415.1. Classification (GTDB taxonomy): domain Bacteria; phylum Pseudomonadota; class Gammaproteobacteria; order Burkholderiales; family Burkholderiaceae_C; genus LMDS01. The sequence continues at coordinate 589 of CANJKD010000465.1, forward strand.
CTGACGAAGATGCACACGCTGGGCTCGACCTTCACGCCACCGGGCTTCCACGCCGGCGGCTTGCGCTACCACGGCATGGCGCCGCTGGTGTCGCACCTGAAGCAGCTCGGCCTCATCGAGGCCACGGCCTACCACCAGACGGCGTGCTTCGAAGCCGGCGTGATGTTCGCGCGTGCCGAGGGCATCGTGCCCGCGCCCGAGGCCAACCATGCGGTGCTGGGCGCCGTCAACGAGGCGCTGCGCTGCAAGCGCGAAGGCCGCAGCGAAGTGATCCTGTTCAACCTGTGCGGGCACGGCCACTTCGACATGTCGGCCTACAGCAACTACGCCGCCGGCAAGCTGGTGGACCAGCCCTACGACGAGGCCGAACTGGCGATGGCGCTCAGCGGCCTGCCGACGGTGCCGGCCTGATTGCCGCCTGAGCGCGGCCGGCGCGCCGCCGTGCCGGTGGCCGTATCCTCAAGAAGGTTCAGGGCGGCGGGGCCGGCATCACGACGATGCCGTCTTCGTCGGCCACCAGCCATTCGCCCGGCAGCACCCAGACGCCGTGGATGTGCAGGGCCACGTCGCGCTGGCCCTGGTTGCGGCGCTCGGTCGGCATCGGCACCAGCGCCAATGCGCGGATGCCGATGTCGCACTGCGCGAGCTCGGCGCTGTCGCGCACGCAGCCATCGACCACCACGCCGGCCCAGCCGTTCCTGGCCGCGCCAGCCGCGATGTTGCCGCCGACCAGCGCGCGCCGCAGCGAGCCGCCGCCCTCGACAACGAGCACACGGCCGCGGCCCGGCTCTTCGAGCGCAGCCTTCACGAAGCTGTTGTCTTCGAAGCACTTGACGGTGCTGACGACGCCGGCGAAACGCGCCCGTTTTCCGTAGTCGCGAAAGGCCGGCGGCAGCACCCGGAAGCTGCCATCGACGTTGGCTTTGTGCGCATCGCACAGGTCGCCGGTAACGAGCTTGGAATCGGTGCTCATGGCTTCTCCAGAAGGTTGATCGACAGGTTCACTTCACGACGCCCGGGCCTTCACGCGCAGCGTGACGAATGGCCGTGAGCGTGGCGCGCGAGGTGCTCACGTCGGCATCGAGCTTCACATGAATCAGCGTCGGCCCGTTGGCCGTTAGCGCCGCCGCGAAGGCCGGCTCGAACTGCGCTGTGGTGGCGACATGGCTCGCTTCCCAGCCGTAGGCGCGTGCCAGCGCGGCGAAGTCGGGGTTGAACAGGTCGCTGCCGCTGACACGGCCAGGGTACTCGCGCTCCTGGTGCATGCGGATCGTGCCGTAGGTGCCGTTGTCGACCACGATCACGATGAGCTTGCCCACCCCCCGGCCGGCGCCGTAGCCCGTGGCCGTGGCCAGTTCCTGGCCGGTCATCAGGAAGTCACCGTCGCCGGCAATGTTGATCACGGTGCGGTGCGGGTAGAGCAGCGACGCGGCAATCGCCGCCGGCACTCCGTAGCCCATCGCGCCCGAGGTCGGTGCGAGCTGGGTGCGGCCAAAGTGCTGCAGGCCGGGATAGCGGTAGAAGCGGTGCAGCCAGCCGCTGAAGTTGCCGGCGCCGTTGGTCAGCACGCTGCCTTCGGGTGCAAGGCGCTGGACGGTCTTCACAAGCTGGGCCATGTCGAGGGGTCCGACCGGCACGGCGTCAAAGTTGGCCTCGCAGTCGGCATGCGCCTCGGCCGTCCAGGCGTTCCAGGGCAACGCGGCTGGTGGGGCCAGCGTGTCGAGCGCCTTCGCGGCGCAGGCCATCGCCGCTTGCAGCATCAGGTCAGCAGCGTACACACGCCCCAGCTCTTCGGCGCCTGCATGGATGTGGATCAGCCTCTGCGCCGGGCGCGGCGCCTGCAGCAGCGTGTAGCCACCGGTCGTCATTTCACCCAGGCGTGGGCCGATGGCGACCACCAGATCGGCCTGCTTGATGCGTTGCGCCAGATTCGGGTTGATGCCGATGCCGACGTCACCGGCATAGTTCGGGTGGCGGTTGTCGAAGCCGTCCTGAAAGCGGAAGGCACAGCCCACCGGCAGGTTCCAGGCTTCGGCGAAACGCTGCATGGCGCGCACGGCATTGCCGTCCCAGCCGCTGCCGCCGACGATCACGAACGGCCGCTCAGCCTCGAGCAGCATCGTGCGCAGTTGGCGCAGCGCGCCCGGCGCGGGCCAGGCTTGTGCGGGCTCGACGCGCCGTAACACCGGCGCATCGGTGGCGGCGCTCAGCATGTCTTCCGGCAGCACCAGCACCACCGGCCCGGGCCGGCCCTGCATGGCCGTGTGGAAGGCGCGCGCCACGTACTCGGGCAGGCGCGCCGGGTCGTGAACCTCGCCGACCCACTTCGCGAAACCGAGCGTGCCGGGGCCGAACATTTGGCGGTAGTCGACCTCCTGGAAGGCCTCGCGGTCGCGCTGGTCGCTGGCGACCTGGCCGATGAACAGGATCATCGGCGTGCTGTCCTGGAACGCGGTATGCAGGCCGATGCTGGCGTTGGTGGCGCCGGGCCCGCGCGTCACGAAGCAGATGCCGGGCCGGCCACTGAGCTTGCCCTGCGCCTCGGCCATGAAGGCGGCGCCGCCCTCTTGCCGGCAGGCAATGAAGCGGATGCTGTCGCGGTGCTCATGGAAGCCGTCGAGCACGGCGAGGTAGCTCTCGCCCGGCA
>CANJKD010000466.1 GCA_947474415.1 Burkholderiales bacterium
CTTGAACTCGACACCCTGCAAGACTTGTTCTACGCCGACCGCCGCTACAAGCTGCTGGTGGTGCTGCAAGGCACCGACACGAGCGGCAAGGACGGCACGATCCGCGGCGTGTTCGGCCAGATGAGCGCGCTCGGCGTGCACGCTGCGGCGTGGAAGGCGCCGTCCGCCGAGGAGCGTGCGCACGACGTGCTGTGGCGCATCCACCGCGAAGTGCCGGCGCTGGGAGAGGTCAAGATTTTCAACCGCAGCCACTATGAAGACGTGCTGGTGCCAGTGGTGAACGGCAGCATCACACCGGAGCAGACGCGCCAACGCTACGCCCACATCAACGACTTCGAACGCATGCTGAGCGAAAGCGGCACGGTGCTGCTGAAGTTCCTGCTCCACATCTCGAAAGACGAGCAGCGCGCCCGCCTGCAGGAGCGGCTCGACGACCCGAACAAGCACTGGAAGTTCGAAGCCGGCGACCTTGAGGTGCGCAAGCAGTGGAGCGCGTACCAGCAGGCCTACAACGATGCCGTGGCCGCCACTGGAACAAAGTGGGCGCCGTGGACCATCGTGCCGGCGGACTCGAAGACGCACCGCAACCTGATGATCGCCACCGCCCTCAAGCTGGCCCTGCTCGCGCTGCCGCTGCGCTACCCGCCCGGCGACCCGCTGCTGAACAGTATCAAAGTGGTTTGAACCCCCATTTCCCGAAAGACACCCATGACCGATCTCAGCGCCGAATACAAGGCCCTGGCCCAATACCGCCCGCAGCACAAGGTGCGCTTCGTGACGGCGGCATCGCTGTTCGACGGGCACGACGCGGCGATCAACATCATGCGTCGCATATTGCAGGGCATGGGCGCGGAGGTGGTTCACCTCGGCCACAACCGCTCCGTCGATGAGGTCGTGACGGCAGCGCTGCAGGAAGACGCCCAGGGCATTGCCATCAGCTCGTATCAAGGCGGCCACGTCGAGTACTTCAAGTACATGGTCGACCTGCTGCGCGCGCGCGGCGGTGCCCACATCCAGGTCTTCGGCGGCGGCGGCGGCGTCATCGTCCCCTCCGAGATCGCCGAGCTGCAAGCCTACGGCGTGACCCGCATCTACAGCCCCGAAGACGGCCAGCGCATGGGCCTGGCCGGCATGATCGGCGAGATGATGATGCGGTGCGATCAGGACCTCACGGTTCATTCGCCCCACTCCCTGGCCGCCGTGCAGGGTTCGAGTGAGGCCCACTGGCGCGCCCTGGCCCAGCTCATCACGGCTTTGGAGAACGGCAAGGCCAGCGAAGGCCTCAAGGCCGATCTGCAGGCCGCCGCCGCGCTGGTACGGACCCCCGTGCTCGGCATCACCGGCACCGGCGGTGCCGGCAAGTCGTCGCTCACCGACGAGCTGATCCGCCGCCTGCGCCTCGATCAGGCTGATGCCTTGCGCGTGGCCGTCATCTCCATCGACCCCTCGCGCCGCAAGAGCGGAGGCGCGCTGCTCGGCGACCGCATCCGCATGAACGCCATATCGCCGTGGAGTGGCGGTCAGAAGGTCTTCATGCGCTCCCTGGCCACCCGCGACTTCGGCTCCGAGATCAGCCAGGCCCTGCCCGACGTGCTGGCCGCAGTGAGGGCCTCCGGCAGCTTCGACCTCATCATCGTCGAGACCTCCGGCATCGGCCAGGGTGACGCTGCCATCGTGCCGCTGGTGGACGTGCCGATGTACGTGATGACGCCCGAGTTCGGTGCCGCCAGCCAGTTGGAGAAGATCGACATGCTGGACTTCGCCGAGTTCGTGGCGATCAACAAGTTCGACCGCAAAGGCTCCCAGGACGCGTTGCGCGACGTCGCCAAGCAGGTCCAGCGCAACAAGGAAGCCTGGGGCACTGCGACGGATCAGATGCCGGTCTTCGGCACCATGGCCAGCCGCTTCAACGACGACGGCGTGACGGCGCTGTACCAGGCCTTGCTGCCGCGGCTTGCTGCCCTGGGGATGCCGGTATCTGCCGGCAGCCTGCCCCTGGCCGCGACCCGCCACAGCACCCACCAGGTGCCCATCGTGCCGGGCGCGCGGGTGCGCTACCTGGCCGACATCGCCGACACGGTGCGAGGCTACAAGACGCAGGCTCGGCTCCAGGCCGTGCTGGCGCGCGAGGTGCAGCAGTTGCGTGCCACCGCCGCCATGCTGCAGACCGAGAAACCCGAACGCCATCGGGCCATGGAGGCGGTCGACGACCTGGCCCGCGTCCGCGAGGCCGCCCAACACCCGGCGGCCGCCAAGCTGCTGGCGATGTGGCCTGACATGCAGCGCGCCTACGCCGGGGACGAATACGTGGTGAAGATCCGCGACAAGGAAATCCGCACCGAGCTGGTCTACACGTCGCTCTCGGGCACGAAGATCCGCAAGGTCGCCCTGCCCGGCTACGAGGACGCGGGCGAGATCCTGAAGTGGTTGATGCTGGACAACGTGCCGGGCTCGTTTCCGTACACGGCCGGCACCTTCGCCTTCAAGCGCGAGGGCGAAGATCCGACCCGCATGTTCGCCGGTGAAGGCGATGCGTTTCGGACCAACACGCGCTTCAAGCTGCTGAGTTCGGGCGTGGCGGCGAAGCGGCTGAGCACGGCCTTCGACTCGGTGACGCTGTACGGCAACGACCCCGCGGTGCGCCCGGACATCTACGGCAAGGTGGGCAACTCAGGGGTGAGCATCGCGACGCTGGACGACATGAAAGTGCTGTACGGGGGCTTCGACCTGACGAACCCGGCGACGTCGGTCAGCATGACGATCAACGGCCCGGCGCCGACGATCCTGGCGATGTTCATGAATACCGCCATCGACCAGAACCTGGACAAGTTCAGGGTGGACAACGGACGTGAGCCCACGTCTGACGAGGCCCAGAAGATCACTGCCTGGGTCAAGGAAAACGTGCGCGGCACGGTGCAGGCGGACATCCTCAAGGAGGACCAGGGCCAGAACACCTGCATCTTCAGCACCGAGTTCAGCCTGAAAGTGATGGGCGACATCGCGGCGTACTTCGTGCACCACAAGGTGCGCAATTTCTACTCGGTTTCCATCAGCGGTTATCACCTCGCGGAAGCCGGGGCGAACCCGATCAGCCAGCTGGCGTTCACGCTCTCCAATGGCTTCACGTTCGTGGAGGCGTATCTGGCCCGGGGCATGCACATCGACGACTTTGCGCCGAACCTGAGCTTCTTCTTCAGCAATGGCATGGACCCGGAGTA
>CANJKD010000467.1 GCA_947474415.1 Burkholderiales bacterium
AAGCGGTGACCGCATCCTGTTGAGCGGGTTTCTGGACTCGACGGCGATGGGCTTTTACTCCATCGCATTCCTGTTGGTGACCGCCCTGCAGACCGCCATCGGCAAGGTCGTGTTCTTCTCGGTGCTGCCCGCCTTGAGCGAAGTCAACCGGGAGCGCCCGGCCGAATTGAAGGCGACCATCTACCGCATTCGCCAGCCACTCGACATCGCCTGCCTGGTGCCTGCGGGGATGCTGTTCATCCTTGGCGATACCGTTGTGCGCCTGCTGTACGACAGCCGCTACTTTTCGGCTGGCTGGATGCTCAGCGTGGTCGCGATCACGCTCGCGGTGATCCAGTTCAATGTGTTCGATCAGGTGCTGATCGCCGTCGGACGGATTCGCACCGTGACTGCGCTGAACGTGCTGCGGATGGTGGTGCTGTACAGCGTGATCTGGATCGGCTACCTGCTTTTCGGCGCGAAAGGGGCGGTGATCGGCGTTCCGGTTGCGGCGCTGGTGAACGCCGCCGCACTCGTGTCACTGAACAGCACGCTCGGGTTCGTGGACATCCGGCGCGAACTGCTTTGCATCCCGCTGTTCGCCGGCGGTGCAGCCCTTGGTTGGCTGATCAAACTGGGAGTGGCCCTGTTCCTCGGGGCCACCGCATAGGACCCATATGTATTTGATGACCACCCACATTCCCATCTACACCGATGGCGACCGCTACCACGTGGACGTGAGTTGGCAACGCGACCTGATCCTGACCCGCGATTGGCTGGCGCATGCCTACGGTGGCTTGACGCTGGTCGCGCCCTCAATTCCGATCCACGCCACGGACGAGGCGAGCATGGCACTGGTGCCGCTTGGGCTGGACGACGGTATTCGCGTCGTCCCCTCGTTCGACGCACGCGGGCGCGCCAGGCGCTTCTGGTTGCACGACCGGCATGTGTGGGCGGCCGACCTGGCCCGCGAACTGGCCGGTGCCCGCATCTTCCACACCGCGGCCTGCGACGTGTTCAAGCCAGTGAGCTTCATGGCGCATTCCGCTGCGGTTCGTGCGGGCGTTCCCACCGTCTTCGTGGGGCCCGACATGGATGTGCACGTCACCCTTCCCCCCACCTTGCGCGGCCGGCTGCAATGCGCCGTTTTCGATCACTGGGCCGCGAATGCCCTGCGGCGTACGAGTCTCGGGCTGCTGAAGGAAGGGCTCGTGTACGACCGTTACCACCACATCGGCAGCAACGTGCAAGCGATTTGCCACTCGATGCACAGCGACACTGACGTCGTGACGAGTGAGCAGTTGGAACAACGCTTGCAGACACTGAGCCCGCTGCGGGCCTTGCGCGTCGTCTATGCAGGGCGCTTTGTCCGGCGCAAGGGGCTGCACGATGCCCTGACCGCGATTGCCAGCGCCTGCAGGGCTGGGCACCTGGTCGAGTTCCATCTGTTCGGCGGCGGCCCGGAAGAGGCGGCCCTGCGCGCACAAGCGAAGGAGTTGAACGTCGCGGACAACGTCATCTTCCACGGTGTCGTCGAATACAGCCCGGCCTTTGTCAAGGCGCTGGCCGAGTTCGACCTCTTCCTCTTCATGCCCACGGAAGAAGACACGCCTCGGGCTCTGTACGACACCATGGCCGCCGGTCTGCCGCTCCTCGGGACCAACATTCCATTTTTGCAGACGCGTGTCGCAAAAGATGGTCACGGTGTGTTGGTGGGGATCGGCGATGCCGAAGCCGCTGCGGCCCAACTGGCAAGCCTGCATGGCAGCCTCGAACTGCTGCGCTCGCTCTCACGAAAGGCCCGCGACGCAGGGTTGCGTCACTCGGTGGACCAGTGGTACCGGCGCCGGGCCGAATGGACCCACTCGATTTGCGCGCCAACGGTTTGAGGCCATAAGGCCGGTTCAGGCCAAGCCCCTCGCACCGGGGCGCAACGACCTGCGTTCCAGACCGGTATCGAGCGGCTGACGGTCGCTGGCGCGACCGGCAAACTCCGGTTGAGCGAGCCGGGCATACGCAACGCCCATCCCCGCCAGTACCCATGTCAGCACACCGATGCTCATGTACAGGTTGACGGTGAACAGCATGGCCAGCGCCGCCACAAGAATTGCCACTAGCGCCGCTCCGACAAGTGAAAACTCCGGATCACCTGACGCGTGCCGTAAGGCCTTGAAACACCGGACGATGACAACGCCAAAGAAGCTGCAGAACAGCCCGAGGCCCACCAGTCCATAGCTCAGCGCGATGGTGGCGTACGCGTTCACGATGTCGATGATGCCCTCGCCTTGCCGCAAGTCCTCCATGTAGGCCAGGAAGTTTCGCGAGCCGAACACCGGGTTCTGCAACACAAGAAGCCAGGATGTCTCGGCAAGCCGCTTTCGGTATTCGACCGTTTCATCGCCAACGCTGCCGATGAAGGGGATGTTGTCCTTGATCGTGTCGCCCAAAGGGGACAGGAACACGGCGATACCGACCACGAAGAGCAGCCCAATCGCCTTTGCCGAGCGCCGCCTTGAATCGGGCCCGAGGCGCAGGAAGATGACCCAGATGAGAACGGCACCCACCCACGGGCCACGGGAGAAAGTGACCAGCAGCCCCACCAGCAATGACAACAGCACAGCCCAGCGCCATTTCAAACTGTCGACACTGGCTTGCAGAGAGAACCAGAAACCCAGTGCGACTGCAAAGGTGAAGCCCAGCACGATCGAGTGCCCGGCATTGACCTGCGCGCGCAGATAGGCCCCGCGCCGCAGAAAGCCCAGGAACTTGACAGTGCCCCAATGGTCTTCGAGTCCCGCGAACAGGAGCCAGCCTTTGAAGGTCTCGAACACCCCGAGTGGCACCAGGACCAGGGCGGCCAGCACGAAAGCCGCGAGGGCCTCACGAAAGGACTCGCGGGTGCGCAGCGCGCGGCTCAGCACGTAGTAAGGCAGCACCGTTTCAAGCCCTATCAGTACCAAGCGCTTGCCGGAAGCTGTGAACGACTCATAGGGCATCGACAGCAGCACTTGGAGCGCCACATACGCCAGCAGGAGCCAGTCAGTGACGACCAGTGACGGAGCGCGTCCACCGTCGGGCACCGATTCCCACGGCACCGGCTTACGGCGGAAGTACCCGAGTGCGATCGGCAGCAGCAGCAGCAGCGAAAGGAATCGCAGGTGATTCAACGCAAACAATTGATTGACGATCCCGAACGTTGGCAACTCCATGCCCAGTGGCGGAAGCGTGATGAG
>CANJKD010000468.1 GCA_947474415.1 Burkholderiales bacterium
ACCCATCGCGTGCTCGTCTGAGCCAGCCGCTCAGGCCGGCTCGACAACCAGCGGCAACTACAAAAACGTAGTGCCATACGCGCGGAAATGTCGCTCTAAGTCGTTGATTCCATTGAAGGTGACGGGGCCAAATGACAAACTCGGGCTAGGCGGGATGGGAGTCGCCCTGCGGTCCCGCCGCCAGGCCCCGGCGGCGGCCTGAGCTTCGCCTGAGCCGATGAATTGGCGCCGCCGGTCGATCGACCGGCGGCGCCTTTCTTCATGTGCAGGGCATTTCCGGCGTAGGCTGACTCCCTGCGCTCCCCATCACGCCGACCCCGACCCCGCCAGAAGCGCCTCCGCCGTCACGATCCGCCTTCCGAATTCCGGCGCCAGCACGAGCAGATCCTTGTCGCCCGTCACCAGGAAGTCAGCCTTGCCGGCCGCAGCCAGCGCGATGAACATCTGGTCGTGCGGGTCGCGGCATTGCGGCAGCTTCGGCAGGCGTGCCGGGATGCGCACGCTGCGGCAGTGAGGCAGGTAGTCGGCCAGCAACTCTTCCCGGTCTGCGGCTGACAGCTTGAACTTCGGCCAGCACAGCACGCGCATCAATTCGGCCGCTGTCGCCTGCGAGGCCAGCGGCAGGCAGCGGCCGTTCTGCCAGCTCGACCGCAACGGCGCCAACCGGCCGCAAGCGAAGACGAGCGCCGACTGCACCAGGTTCGTGTCGAGCACCACGGCAGGTGGCGCGGGTGGGGCCTTGCGCACGGCGCCGCCTCAGCTTCGCTTGCGGGCCCATGCCACGGCCGCCGCGACATCGGCCTCACCCAGGTTCAGTTCGGCCAGCTTGGCGCGCACCGCGTCGCCACGCTGAATGCGCACCGGCGTCAGGATGATCTGGCCATCGCGTGCCACGACGTCGAAGTACTCCGTGGGCGCGATGGCCGCGGTGATGCTCTTGGGCAGCGTGAGCTGGTTCTTGGCGGTGAGTTTTGCCAGCACGATCAGCCTTTCCAAAGGTAAGGAATCCTTACTTTGGCATTTGGCGCAACGGCCGCAACAGCTGCGAACGGCAGGGCGTGCGCACCATCGCGATGAGCTTCCTGCCCGACGTGAAAGTGCCGTGTGAGGGGTGCCACGGCGCGCGTTTCAACGCCGATACGCTGTCCGTCGCCAACGTTCGCCACCCCTGCCAACCCTGCCGCCATCGCTCAGCGCTTTCGCGCCAGCGTCAGCCCGTCTCCAATGGTCAGCAGCGACATGTCGACCCGCAGGTCGTCGCGCGACTTGGTGTTGAGCTGCTGCAGCGCCGCTGTGTCGGCGTCTTGCGCCGGCCGCGCCACGCTGCCGCTCCACAGAGTGTTGTCGATCACGATCAGCCCGCCCGGGCGCAGCAGTTGCAGGCAGCGTTCGTAGTAAGCGTCGTAGCCGGTCTTGTCGGCATCGATGAAGGCGAAGTCGTAGTGCCCGGCCGCGCCGGCCGCGAGTTGCGCGTCGAGCGTCTCGAGCGCCGGCGCGAGGCGCAAGTCGATCTTGTGCGCCACGCCGGCCTGGCTCCAAATCGGCCGGCCGACACGGGTGTAGTCGTCACTGATGTCGCAGGCCAGCAGCCGCCCGTCGTCGGGCATGGCGAGCGCGACGGTCAAGGCGCTGTAGCCGGTGAACACGCCGACTTCGATCGCCCGGCGCGCTCCCAGCAGCTTGACCAACAGCGCCATGAACTGGCCTTGGTCGGGCGAAATTTGCATGCCGGCATGGCGGTGCGATGCGGTCGCCGCGCGCAGCGCCACCTGCGCCGGGTGCTCGCGGATCGACTGGTCCATCAGGTACTGGTACAGCACGTCGTCGACGTGCAGGCTGCGGAGCGGCATGGGTCAGCCTCCTTCGCGTGGGCGCATCAACGGTTCACCACGTGTTGCGCAATTCGCGCAGCTTGACGAACACGGTCTTCGGTTCCGGCTGCTCGGGCAGTTCGGGGAACGCCTCGCGCAGCGCGGCGATGACGCCGGGGCTCGTGAGGCGCAGAAAGGTGTTGACCCGCTTCTCCTCGCCCAGCGTCGTGACGCCCAGCGTCGCCGGGTCTTGCCCCGTCACGCTTTGCAGCAGCACCCGGGCGGCGGCGTTGTCGGGCTCGCGCGCCAGCGTGAAGCGCAGGTTGTTCTCGATGTAGTCGTGGCCGGGGTAGACGCGGGTGGCGTCGGGCAGCCTGGCGAGTTGATCGACGAAGGTGCTGTACAGGTCCGCCGGGTTGCCGCCGTTGTGGCAGTTGCCCGCGCCGGCATTGAACAGCGTATCGCCCGAGAACAGCGCCGGCTGCTCGGTGTGCGAGCGCAGGCAGATGTGGCACATCGTGTGGCCCGGCGTGTCCATGCATTCGAGCTCGACCGTTCTGCCGACCTTGATCACGTCGCCTGCCTTGACACCGCGGTCGACCCCGGCGATGCGCGCACCGGCACGGTGGTGAGCGATCACCTTGGCCCCGGTCGCGGCGACCACGGCCGCGTTGCCGCCGGTGTGGTCGTGGTGCTCGTGCGTGTTGAGGATCTGCGTGATCTGCCAGCCTTTCGCCTTGGCGGCAGCCAGGCACTTCTGGTGGTCCAGTGGATCGATCGCGAGCGCTTCGCCGCTCTCGGGGCAGGCGATCAGGTAGTTGTAGTTGCGGTAGGCGTTGCCGGTCCAGATGCGTTCGACGATCATCGCTGGCTCCGTGAGGGGAAGCTGCCATTGTAGGAAGCGCGCTGCGCGGCGCCGATGTGGCACGGCTGACCCGCGGGCTGCACCGGCTGGCAGACGGCGCTCACAGCGCGGTCGTGATCGCACACGACCTCAACGCAATCGCCGAAGCCGAGGCGGTCATCGACCTTGGCCCGGAATGCGGCGTGAAGGCGGGCGCATAGAGGGTCGAGAAAGACCAGGACATCTCGGCATGGATGATGGGGTTGATCAACAGCGCGTGAAGGACGGGCCGCGCGCGCAATGGGGTGATGGCCCACTCCGCCCACAGCGAGTCGTACTGCAGAACGTCCACCAGGACGTTCGTGTCGAGCGACAACATCAGTCTTCGGGGTGCAGCAGCTTCATCAAGTCGTCAGCCCCCAGCGCACGGCGGCGCGGCCCCGCCCAGCGTCGAATCGGTCCGGCTTGGCGCGCCGCAGACGCGTCGCGTGGCCGGTGCAGGACCCATTCGCCGGCTGTAGCGACCGGGAGCCGCACCGGCGCTCCCG
>CANJKD010000469.1 GCA_947474415.1 Burkholderiales bacterium
ATGCACGCGTCATCGAACTGCACCATGTACGACCACAACCAGCTTGAAATCCCTGACGCCTTCGCGGCGCTCTACCTCTCGCCCGGTGGGCACCGGGCCACCGCCACGCGGGCCGTGGTCACGGCGCGCTACGAGTTCTGCGAAGACCTCGCGAACCACCTGGGCGAATACGCGCGCACCCAGCAGCACCAGTTCGACCTCTCCGAAGCCGAGGTGCTGCTGCGCTGCCACGCCGGGCTGGCGGGCGGGGCGGCCGGCGTGAACCTGGGCGAGGCCGGCTGGGTGATCCATCGGCTCGCCGAAATAGAAGGCTGGGCCTGCCCGGAGCTGCCGCCACCCGCTTGACGACAGCGGCCTTGCAAGTGTTCCAATGCGGCCCTCACCAACATCAGTCCCACCCGCCCGAAAGGCAACATGACCTCATTTTTGTACCTCAGTTCCGTGCCCGTCTTCAAGCAATTGCTCGGCGGCCTCAGCGACGTGCTGACCAAAGCCGAGGCGCACGCCACAGCGAAAGGCATCGACCCGGCGGCGCTGCTGCAGGCGCGCCTGTTTCCAGACATGTTCACCATGCTGCGTCAGGTCCGGGTGACGTGCGACTTCGCGAAGAGCGTGTCGGCGCGCCTGGCTGGCGTCGAGGTGCCCGCCTTCGACGACACCGAGCAGACCTTCGCCGACCTTCAGGCGCGCATCGCGAAGACGCTGGCCTTCATCGACGGCCTGACGCCGGAACAGTTCGAGGGCGCGGCCACGCGCGAGATCGTGAGCCAGGCGGGCACGCCGAAGGAGAAGCGTTTCAGCGGCCAGTCGTACCTCCTCAACTATGGCCTGCCGCAGTTCTTTTTTCACGTCACCACCGCCTACGCGATCCTGCGCCACAACGGCGTCGAGGTGGGCAAGAAGGACTACGTCGGAACCTACTGACGGCGCAATTTGACCGCAGGCGTCGGGGTGGCGATACTGCGACGCGGCTTCCGGACGAAGCAGGCGCCGATGGGCCCGAGACTGAATCAACCTCGTGATGCTGCTGGTGTTCAGTGTTGGCATGGCGGCCTCGGCCTGGGTCTTGAACTGCCTGCTCGACGACAACGCGAAGCAGGAAACGCTGCGCGGTGCGGGGCTGATGATGGAGTCGACACTGTCGGTGCGGGGCGATAGCGTCAATCAAGTCAAGCCGCTGCTCGAGCCGCAACTGGCCGAGACCTTTCTGCCGCAAACCGTGCCGGCCCGTGCGGCCACCGAGATCTTCGGCGTGCTGCACGCGAAGTACCCCGACTTCCGCTACGACGAAGCCACGCTGAACCCCACCAACCCGCGTGATCGCGCGGTCGACTGGGGAAGCGACCTGATCCAGAAGGTCCGCGCCGCGCCGGCCACTACCGACCTGTCGGGCGAACGCCCGGCCGCCACCGGCCGCATGCTCTGTGTGGCGCGACCGATCGCGATCAAGGACGGCGCCGGCCTGCAATGCCACAGCGTACCGGCCGCCGCGCCGGCCTCGAAGGCGCGGATCTACGGGCCCGACAGTGGCTTCGGCTGGCAGCACATGGAGACCGTGGATGCGCAGGTGAAGTCGGTGCCGCTGCCGGGACCACTGGCGAATGCGCAGCGCACCTTCCAGGCCTTCGTGCTCTCGCTCGACGGCATCTCCCTGGCTGCGTTCGTGGTGCTGAACCTGAGGCTGTCGTGGCTGATCATCGGCCCGATCTCGCGCATGGCGGGCGTGGCCGCCCGCGCGTCCACCGGCGACTTCGACGTCACCGACGTTCCCCGCGAGCCGCGACGAAATCGGTGTGCCAGCGGCGTCGTTCAACCGCATGCGGCGCAGCCTGTACAAGGCCATCAAGCTGGTCGACGCCTGATGCGCAACGGCACCTGAGGCGCAACAGAACGCCGCCACCATGACCCTGCGCAGCCGAGCGTGGCTCGCGCGCTTGCAAATCGCCCGCAAGACCGGTTTCAGACCACAGCGCAATGCTCGGCGGCCCCGCTCGCAGCGTTTCGCGGCCGGCCGGCGCCGAGGCAGTTCCGCCTGCGCCGCCGGAGGCCGAACGCACGCTGTCGCCCGAGCAGACCCTGCGCTGCGAGCGAACCGGCACGGTCGGTGCGGGCAATCACATCGAGCCTTTGTCCAGGACCTTGCCGCCGCACACATTGGCCGAGATCGAAGCCTCACTGCTCCGTTCGATCGGGCCGCTGGCGAAGCAGTTGGTGCGCAAGGCAGCGGCCGATGCGCGCGGCGTCGGCCGCGCATGTCGCACCGGCGCCCGCTGCGGTGTTCGATGCCGTGCTGCTGGCGCGCTGCGAGAAGCTGCTCGCGCTGCATGTGGGGCCGCTGGAGTGGCTGCTGATCAAGCGGGCGACACGAGTCGGGCCACGTGGCACAACCCGTGCACACGCTTGGCCGAGCACATCGACAGCGAATCCGAGCGGCGTGAGTTCCTCGAATCGCTGCGTTGACTGCGTTGATCGCAGGCTGACTTGCGGCCTGCCGGCTGCCGAATGATTTGACGATGTAACTTGGTTACGGAATAATCCGCCGAACAGTTACAAGCGGGTCTGGCCATGAAACAAGCTGTCGTCGAAGTCACCCAGCGCATCCGCGAGCGCAGCGCTTCCACGCGCTTGGCTTACCTGGCGCGCGTCGACGCCATGATCGCCCGACCGCGCCGCGCCGACCGCATGGGCTGCGCCAACGTGGCCCACGCCTTTGCCGCGATGCCGGGCGCCGACAAGCTGCGCATCGTGGCCGAGCGCGCGCCCAACTTGGCGGTGGTCACGTCGTACAACGACATGCTCTCTGCCCACCAGCCCTACGAAGGTTTCCCCGCGCTGCTGCGCGACGAGGCCCACAAGCTCGGCGCCACGGTGCAGGTGGCCGGCGGCGTGCCGGCGATGTGCGACGGCGTGACGCAAGGCCTGCCCGGCATGGAGCTGAGCCTGTTCTCGCGCGACACGATCGCGATGAGCACCGCCGTGGCGCTGACCCATGATGTGTTCGACGGCGCGTTGCTGCTCGGCGTGTGCGACAAGATCGTGCCCGGCCTGCTGATCGGTGCGCTGCACTTCGGCCACATCCCCTGCGTGTTCGTGCCGGCCGGGCCGATGAGCACGGGCCTGTCGAACACCGCCAAATCGAAGGTGCGCGAGCAGTTCGCGCAAGGGCTGGTAGGGCGCGACGAACTCTTGCAGGCCGAGTC
>CANJKD010000470.1 GCA_947474415.1 Burkholderiales bacterium
GCACGGCCTCGCCAGCGGCCTTGCTGCGCAGGTAGCGGCTGGGTTCCGCGCCGGCACTGCCGCCGGCTCCCGTCCCGGCACCGATTCCGAGCGCGCTCACATGCACCACGCGGCGCACGTTCGCGGCCTGGCAGGCAGCGGCCAGTTGGCGCGGCAGGTCGACATGAACGCGCTGGAAGGCGGCATCGCTGCCGTGCAGGATCGCCACCAGGTTCACCACCGCATCGGCGCCCTGCAGCAGCCGGCCCAGTTGCGCTTCGTCGTGCACGTCGCCGCGCACCAGTTGCACCGTGGGCAGCAACTGCAGGTGCTTGGCACGCGCCGGGTCGCGCGTGGGCACGATCACGCTCTGGCCCGCGCCGCCCGAGCATTCGACGAGCTTGTGGCACAGCGCGCGGCCGACGAAGCCGGTGCCGCCGAGGACGAGAATCCGGTTCATCGGGACATCTTGTTTAGGGCCGTTCGAGGCGAGGCTTTCAGTCTTCATCACTGAAGGCTACAGCATTGCAGCACCGGCGTACTTGCCGGTTGCCAGCACAATTCCCCGGCCACGCCTGCGCGCCGGCCCGGCCCGCCGTGATCGCCCATGACGCCGGCCGCACCTGATCCGCTTCCCCGCATCGGCGCACGCGTGCGGCTGCGGCGCCTTGCCGTGGCCTGGCCAGCGAAGCGGTGTTGGCGGCGATTCAGCCCGTGTTCGAGGCCACTGCCGTGGCGCGCATCATCGGCATCACCGACGCTCGCAACCTCGCGTCGATCCGCCTGCTGGAGCGGGTCGGGATACGCCGGGCATCGACCAGGCCGGCAGAGTTTCGTCGTGAGGCATGCATCGAACATGTCCATGAGTTGCGCCGGCCCACGCAGCTGGCAGCGGGTCCCCGCGAGCTGCACCCCGAGATGCGGGATTGACCCGCTCCAACGCTGGCGCCACCATGCACGCATCTCACCGCATCAGGAAAACCAAATGGACACGCCGCGCCCCGCCAACCCCGCCCCGAACCCACCCGGCATCGCCGACGACGCGCAGGTGCGCGCCTGGCTGAAGCTGCGTGAAGAGATGGCCGAACTGCATGCCCGGCTGGTCTATCTCAATCTGCTGCTGGCGCTGGGCGTGCGCCGCGCCTGAGCCTGCTGCGCCCCGGGCTTGGCTGCGGGTGCAGCTGAAGCTGCCAGGATCGGCGCCGGCGTAGTGCCCCGGGCCTGTGCGGCGAAGGAAGAGGCGGCCAGCGCCGGGCCGCCCCGCGCGGCCCGTGTACCCGCCCGGCCAACGGCACCGTTACCCGGCGCACGCGAGGCGGCGGGTTGCCCCTTGCTGAAGCCGGAGACCGGCCCGCTGCAGCCCGAGGCGTTGGCGCTGTATGCGCGCAGCGGCTGCGAGCGCCGCAGGCCGTTCGGAAAGTACGCGGACGACCCGCTCAGCGTGTTCATGCACAAGCGCATCGGCCAGGCTGCACCGGCGGGCTGAAGAATTCGGTGCTTGACGCTGCGCTGCCCTCCCTACATCACCGCCCCCAACGCCCAGGGCACGAACTCGTTCTGCCCGTAGCCGTGCACTTCGCTCTTGGTTTTCTCGCCCGACGCGGTGCGCAGCATCATCTGGAAGATGCGCTCGCCCATCGCATCGATGCTGGCGCTGCCGTCGATCACTTCACCGCAGTTGATGTCGATGTCGTCTTCCTGCTTGAGCCACAACGCGGTGTTCGTGCTCAGCTTCAGCGACGGTGACGGCGCGCAGCCGTAGGCCGAGCCGCGGCCGGTGGTGAAGCAGATCAGGTTCGCGCCGCCGGCCACCTGGCCGGTGGCGCTGACCGGGTCGTAGCCGGGCGTGTCCATGAACACCAGGCCTTTGGTCGTGACGGCTTGTGCGTACTCGAACACATCGGTCAGGTTCGTGGTGCCGCTCTTGGCGATCGCGCCCAGGCTTTTCTCCAAGATGGTGGTCAGGCCGCCCGCCTTGTTGCCGGCCGACGGGTTGTTGTCCATCTCCTGGTCATTGCGCGCGGTGTACTGCTCCCACCATTTGATGCGGGCGATCAGCTTGTCGGCCACCTCCAGGCTCACCGCGCGGCGCGTCAGCAGGTGTTCGCCGCCGTAGATCTCGGGCGTTTCCGACAGGATCGCGGTGCCGCCGTGGCGAACCAGAAGGTCCACGGCCGCGCCGAGTGCGGGGTTGGCGCTGATGCCCGAATAGCCATCCGAGCCGCCGCATTGCAGGCCGACCGTGATGTGCGCCGCGCTGACCGGCTCGCGGGTCACCTGGTTCGCATCTTCCAGCAGCCACTGCACCAGCTCGATGCCGTGCGCCACGGTCTTCTTCGTGCCACCGGTTTCCTGGATGTTGAAGGCGTGAAACTGGGTACTGGTGCTCAGGTTTTCCTGCGCCATCAAGCCCGAGATCTGGTTCGTCTCGCAACCCAGCCCGACCACCAGGATGGACGCGAAGTTCGCATGCCGTGCGTAGCCGCCCAGCGTGCGCCGCAGCACCTGCAGCGGCTCGCCGCCGCTGTCGGTCGCGCAGCCAGCGCCGTGGGTGAGCGCGATCACGCCGTCGACGTTCGGGTAGTTCGCAAGCGCCTCGGGGTGCACGTCGCGCCGGAAGTGGTCGGCGATGGCGCGGGCCACGGTGGCCGAGCAGTTCACCGAGGTCAGCACGCCGATGTAGTTGCGCGTGGCGATGCGGCCGTCGGCGCGCCTTAGCCCCAAGAAGGTGGCGGGCGTGTCGACGAAGGCGGTCGGGTGCGTGCCGGTGCAGGCGGCGTAGGCGCGCGCGACGCTGCTGAACTCCAGGTTGTGCGTGTGCACGTGCTGGCCGGGTGCGATGGGCTGCTTCGCGGTGCCGATGATCTGGTTGTAGCGCCGCACCGGCTGGCCGGCTGCAATGGCGCGCACCGCCAGCTTGTGGCCGGGCGGCACCAGCCCCATCACAGTGACGCCCTCGCTCGCCAGCAGCGTGCCGCCGACGAGCTGGTGCCGTGCGATCACGACGTCGTCGGCGGGGTGGATACGGATCACGAGGGGGTCGGACATGATGGGCTCTCTTCGCGCTTAACCGTCGATCAGCGCCGGGTCCCAGGCGTGGACGCGCTGGCTCTGCTCGCCCAGGCCTTCGATGCTCAGGCGCATCGTGTCGCCGGCCTTCAGGAACACCGGGTTCGGCTTCTTGCCCATGCCCACACCTGGCGGCGTGCCGGTGCTGATCA
>CANJKD010000471.1 GCA_947474415.1 Burkholderiales bacterium
GAATCACCGCCCGGGAACTCGGGCTCGTGATCAACGACACCGACCCATATTCGGTCGAGGTCGGCGAGTATTACGTCAGAGTGCGCAAGCTGGCGCCGCAACAAGTGCTTCGGGTGCGGTTGCCGGTTGTCGCGACGCTCACGCCGGAAGAGTTCAAGGGCCTGGCCGACGAAGTGGCACTCCGCTTCGGCGCGTCCGTTCAGGCATTGGCGCTGGCGTGGGTGACGCCATATGCAGTGAACTGCAATTCGATCACTGGCGCGCTGGCGCTCGGTTACGACGCCGGTTTGTGCGCTCAGACATGTTCGCCGTCGCGGCCATCGCCTTACTTCAACGCTGCCACGGTGCGGCCCTTCAGTGACGCGAAAATGCGCCCGTCGATGTTGCTGGCGGCTCGGGACGCCGCTACAGCGAAGGCGATGATCGACCGCGGCGTGGCCGCCGATCACAGCCTCGGTTGGCGCGGAGGGCCGCCTGTCAACGCCTGGTTCGTGACCACCACCGACCGCGCTCGCAGCGTGCGGTCGGCACTGTTCCCGCCGGCAGGACAGCTGCCGCAGCTGGGACTCGACGTGCACCTCGAATCAAGCCAGGCGATCGAACATGCAGACCGGGTGTTGCTGTATGAGACAGGGCTTGTCCGCGTCGACAAGCTGAGCACCGTGCGTTGGGTTCCGGGTGCACTCGCTGACCACCTGACCTCGTTCGGCGGGCAACTGACGGGCGACAGCGGGCAGATGTCGAGCCTGGAATGGATCAGCGCCGGAGCGACGGCGAGCTACGGCACCGTGTCCGAACCCTGTTCCCACGTGCAGAAGTTCCCGCACCCGCAGGTGCTTTTGCTGAACTACCTTCAAGGCAGCAGCGCGATCGAAGCGTATTGGAAGAGCGTCGCCTGGCCACAGCAAGGCGTGTTCATTGGGGAGCCGCTGGCGGCACCGTTTGCCCGCCGCTGACCATTCCCGGCGTGCGGCAGTGGCTTGATCAGCCGAGGTGTTGGGCGGCCTGCAGCCCGCTGCGCACCGCGCCTTCCAATGTCGCGGGATACGGCCCGGCAACGTAGTCGCCGGCCGCAGCCAAGCCCGTTGCGATGTGCATAGACGGCCGTGCCAGCCCGGGTGTGCAGCGAAATGTCGCGCGCTTTTCGATCAGCACCTGCACGTCTTCCAGCGCTGACGATTGG
Source organism: Burkholderiales bacterium (assembly GCA_947474415.1). Taxonomy (GTDB): domain Bacteria; phylum Pseudomonadota; class Gammaproteobacteria; order Burkholderiales; family Burkholderiaceae_C; genus LMDS01. The sequence goes on from CANJKD010000471.1 coordinate 1,184, forward strand.
CCGTGGCGCAGCAGCGTTCGCGCTTGCGCGCGCGTGGCTTCCAGCGTCTGCGCCATGCCTTGCGCAACCCAGGTCGCAGCGCCGCTGATCACGAACGCCAGCAGGCCAGGCGGACCACCGAGCTGACCACGGTCAAACACGAACTGGGCGGGCGAATGATCGTCCGCCCGCAGCGCCAGCATCGGCTCGGGAAGGCGCACACCTTCAGCGCGCAGGTAGACCGTGATGATGGGTTCGTAGCGCAGTGACGCGGCCGCTTCGGACCATGCTGGCGCAATGCTGCGGGTCAGCCGCGCCGCCTCGACCGCGGACGCAGCAATGACGACGCGATCGAACTGCTCACCGTCGACACGCCACGCGCTGCCTTGTGCCGTCAGCAGTTCGACCCGGCGGGCAATGTGGAGGGTCGCACCCGCGCGTGCCAGCCAGCGCGCCGCAGGGTCAGGCAGCAGCTCGCTCAGGCTCAGGCGTGGCAACAACAGGTCGGCTGAGCCGGGACCGGTCAGCAGAGCGTCTCTCAACACCCGCAAGAACACGCTGGCGCTGGCTTCAGTGGCCGGCGTATTCAGTGCGGCCACGCAAAGCGGGTCGATCAACTCCTCGCGCGCGACGGCGGGCACGCGTGCGGTGAGCGCGGCGACTGTCAGGGTCGGGTCGCACCAAAAGCCGCGCAACGCCCAGCCTGCCGCAGCCCAAAGCAAGCCGATGCGAGTCGGCCACGGCCACGTCTGCTGGCGCAGCACCGCGCGCGCAAACGCCAACGCCGGCACCCCTGGGCCGAGGTGCAGCCCCGCGCCTTCCGGGTAAGTGATGCGCAGTGGCGTGCGCATGAAGGCGCTTTCGATGTCGACGCCCAGTCGGTGCATCAAGCGGAGTGTGTCGGTGTATGCGCCGATCAGGATGTGCTGGCCGTTGTCGAGCCCTGTGATCGCGCCCGCACTGGCCGTGCCGGCCAAGCCGCGCGAACGCCCGCCAAGCTGCGGCGCCATCTCGAACAGTGTGACCTGATGGCCGAGTCGGGTTGCCTCGATGGCGGCTGAGAGGCCGGCCCAGCCGCCGCCGATGATGGCGACCCGCTTCGATGCCGGCATCGGATGTGCGCGCCCCACTAGTGCCCGCGCCAGTTCGTGCGCATCGCGATCCATAGTTTGCGCAGCGGGGTGAGCGACGTGCGCTGGTGCAGAACCTGAAAACCATCCGCTTCGATCTCGCGCAACAGCGTGCGGTAGATGTTGGCCATCATGACGCCGGGCTTTTGTGAGCGCCGGTCTGCGTCGGACAACAACGCGAACGCTTCGTCATAGCAGCGGTGCGCGCGTTCGGCCTGGAACTTCATCAACGCGGTGAAGCGCTCGCTGTAGCCTCGGTTCAGAACTTCCTGGGCCTTCACGTCGAATTGCTTGAGTTCCGATACCGGCAGGTAGATTCGACCGCGCCGGGCGTCGTCGCCGACGTCGCGGATGATGTTCGTGAGCTGCATCGCCAGGCCCAATTTGTGGGCGTAGGCTGTGGTCCCTTCGGCGCTGTGGCCGAAGATGTTCGAGGCCACCTCGCCAACAATGCCGGCCACCAGATCGCAGTAATGCGCGAGGCCGGCGAAGTCGAGGTAGCGAGACTGGTCGAGGTCCAACTGGCAACCGTCGATCACGCCCAGCAGGTGGCGTGCTTCGATCTGGTAGCTTGCGCAGTGCGGCATCAACGCCTTTGTCACCGGGTGGTTCGGGTGGCCGGAAAAACTTGACGCAACTTCCTTGCGCCACCAGGCGAGTTTGGTGGCGGCCACGCCAGGGTCGGTAACCTCATCGACGACGTCGTCGACCTCGCGGCAGAACGCATAGAAGGCGGTGATGGCTGCGCGCCTCGGCGGCGGCAGGAACAGGAAGGCGTAGTAGAAGCTGGACCCGCTCCTGGCGGCCTTGTCCTGCACGTATTGTTCGGGGGTCATGCGGTCTTCTTCGGTGGCAGCGTGGTTTCGGGCCGCATCCAGAGCGCGCGCCAGAGCAGCAAAAACGCGTC
>CANJKD010000472.1 GCA_947474415.1 Burkholderiales bacterium
ATGTCGATCACCATCGATTTGATGATCGACTCGCGCCGTTGGCGGGCTGCCTGCCAGCCACCCCATCGACGACCTCAGGCGGCCGCCAGGCTCATTCCACAGTGGAATGTGGCGCCCCGCTCCAGGCTCATACCTCATTGGACAAGACTGCATGGAGGGTGTCTAGCAACAGTGTCACGCACCCGTGGCTGGCAGGGTCCGCGTGGCAGAATCAGCCCGAATCAAAACGATGGGGTCACCATGGGATTTCTCTCCGGCAAGCGCATCCTGATCACGGGCGTCATTTCCAACCGATCAATCGCCTACGGCATCGCCCGCGCATGTCACCGCGAAGGCGCGGATCTGGCCTTCAGCTATCAGGGTGAACGCTTCAAAGCCCGCATCGAGGAATTCGCGGCCGAATTCGGCTCGAAGCTCGTGTTCGACTGCGACGTGGCCCACGACGCCCATATCGAAGCCATGTTCGCCGGCCTGGCGGACGCCTGGCCGGTGTTCGACGGCTTCGTCCATTCGATCGGCTACGCGCCCAAGGAAGCCATTGCCGGCGATTTCCTGGAAGGCCTTTCGCGCGAATCGTTCCGCATCGCGCACGACATTTCAAGCTACAGCTTTCCGGCGCTGGCCAAGGCCGCCGCGCCTCGCTTGCGCCCTGGCGCCGCACTGCTGACGCTCACCTACCTCGGCGCCCTGCGCAGCATGCCGAGCTACAACACGATGGGCCTGGCCAAGGCCTCGCTCGAAGCCAGCGTGCGCTACCTCGCCGCTTCGCTCGGCCCGAAGGGCGTGCGTGTGAACGGCATCTCGGCAGGCCCGATCAAGACCCTCGCCGCCTCCGGCATCAAGGACTTCGGCAAGATGCTCGAAGCATCGAGCCGTTCGCCACTCGGGCGAAACGTGACGATCGACGATGTGGGCAACGTGGCCGCCTTCCTGCTGTCCGACCTGGCATCTGCCATCACGTCCGAAATCACCTATGTGGACGGCGGCTTCAGCCAGACGGCGCTGGCCGGCATCAACGAAAACTGAGCGGGAGGGCCGCTGCCGGGCCCGGCTCTCGCCGCCCGGCGCGCGCCCTTAGCGCGCCGTTACTCGGCGCGAACGCAGTCCACGAAATAGCTGTGGGCTCCGCCTTTGCCTTCTGCTTCCACCAGCCCGTGCACGTCGGTGTCGAAGCCCGGGAACGCGGCGTTGAACTGGCGCGTGAACTTCAGGTAATCAACGATCTTCTTGTTGAAGCGTTCGCCCGGAATCAGCAGCGGAATGCCGGGCGGGTACGGCGTCAGCAGCGCGGTTGTGATGCGCCCTTCAAGCTCGTCGATCGGCACGCGTTCGGTTCGGCGGTGCGCAATGTGGGCGAAGGCGTCGCTCGGCTTCATGGCCGGTTGCAGGTCTGACAGGTACATCTCGGTCGTCAGGCGAGCGATGTCGCCCTTCGCGTACGTCTGGTGAATGCTTTGCGACAGATCCTTTAGCCCCATGCGCTCGTAGCGCGGGTGGGCGGCGCAGAACTCGGGCAGGATGCGCCACAGCGGCTGATTGCGGTCGTAGTCGTCCTTGAACTGCTGCAGCGCAGTCAGCAGCGTGTTCCAGCGGCCCTTCGTGATGCCGATCGTGAACATGATGAAGAACGAATACAGCCCCGTCTTCTCGACGATCACGCCGTGCTCGGCCAGGAATTTGGTGACGATGGCGGCTGGAATGCCGGTCTCGGCAAACTTGCCCGACATGTCGAGCCCCGGCGTGATCAACGTGCACTTGATCGGGTCGAGCAGGTTGAAGCCCTCGGCCATGTCGCCAAAGCCGTGCCACTTCGCACCGGCCTTCAGGATCCATTCCTCGCTCTTGCCAATGCCTTCCTTGGCTATTCTGTCCGGCCCCCAGACGGTGAACCACCAGTCTTTCTTGCCATAGTCTTTCTCGACCTTGCGCATCGCGCGGCGGAAGTCCATCGACTCGGCGATGCTCTCTTCCACCAGCGCCGGCCCACCCGGCGCTTCCATCATCGCGGCGGCCACGTCGCAGCTCGCGATGATGGCGTACTGCGGGCTCGTCGAGCTGTGCATCAGGTAGGCCTCGTTGAAGAGGCTGCGGTCGAGCTTGCGCTCCAACGAGTCTTGCACCAGCACCTGCGAAGCCTGGCTGAGGCCAGCGAGCAGCTTGTGGGTTGACTGCGTCGCGAAGACGAGTTGGTCCTTCGGGCGGGGGCGGTTCTTGCCCATCGAGTGGAAAGTGCCGTAGAACTTGTGGAAGGCCGCGTGCGGCAGCCAGGCCTCGTCGAAGTGCAGCGTGTCGATGTAGCCATCGAGCGACTGCTTGATGGTCTCGGTGTTGTAGAGCACGCCGTCGTAGGTGCTTTGCGTGAGGGTGAGGATGCGCGGCTTCACGGTCGCTGCATCCACATCCTTCAGCAGCGGGTTCGCAGCGATTTTCTTGCGGATGGTGGCGGGCGAAAACTCGCTCTGCGGGATCGGGCCGATGATGCCGTAGTGGTTGCGCGTGGGCCGCAGGAAGACCGGCACTGAACCGGTCATGATGATCGCGTGCAGGATCGACTTGTGGCAGTTGCGGTCCACCACCACCACATCGCCCGGTGCCACCGCGTGGTGCCAGACCATCTTGTTGCTGGTGCTGGTGCCGTTCGTCACGAAGAAGCAATGGTCGGCGTTGAAGATGCGCGCGGCGTTGCGTTCGCTCTGCGCGATCGGGCCGGTATGGTCGAGCAGCTGGCCGAGTTCCTCGACCGAATTGCAGACGTCGGCGCGCAGCATGTTCTCGCCGAAGAACTGGTGGAACATGCGGCCGATGGGGCTCTTCAGAAACGCCACGCCCCCTGAATGGCCGGGGCAATGCCAGGAATACGAGCCGTCTTGCGCATAGTCGACCAACGCCTTGAAGAACGGCGGCGCCAGGCCGTCCATGTAGCTCTTGGCCTCGCGGATGATGTGGCGCGCCACGAACTCCGGGGTGTCTTCGAACATGTGGATGAAGCCGTGCAGCTCGCGCAGAATGTCGTTCGGCAGATGCTGAGAGGTGCGCGTTTCGCCGTACAGGTAGATCGGCACCTCGGAGTTCTTGAAGCGCACTTCTTCGATGAACTTGCGCAAATTCAGCACCGCCGGGTCAAGTTCCGGGCCGGGCGTGAATTCCTCGTCGTCGATCGACAGGATGAACGCGCTGGCACGGCTTTGCTG
>CANJKD010000473.1 GCA_947474415.1 Burkholderiales bacterium
TCGGTCAGGGGCCGGCTTGCGCCGGCCCCGCCCGATCAGGGCACGAAGCTCAGGTCGTCGAAGTAGTAGACGCGATCAGCCGGCATCGCCGCTTAGCCACCGTTGCCGCGCCCGAAGTCGAAGAACACCGACGCCTTGTTGTAGGTGTTGGCCACGTTCAGCGACGCCGTTGGCAAGCTCGTGTTGTAGATCGTCGTGCCGCCCCACTGCTCGGAACCCACCGCGTACTTGAAGACCTTGGCCACCATGTTCACGGCGCCCGTCGGGAAGGCCCGGTTCAGGCGGGCAGCCGCAGCATTTCCAGCAATCCGGCCTCGTCGAGCACGGCAATGCCGAGTTCACGCGCCTTGTCGAGCTTCGCTCCAGCCTCGTCTCCAGCCACCACGAAGTGGGTCTTCCTCGACACCGAACCGCTGACCTTGCCACCCGCCGCCTCGATGCGTTCCTTCGCGTCTTCGCGCGACAAGGTCGGCAAGGTACCAGTCAAGACGAAGGTGATGCCGGCAAGCCGCTTGGGTGCCACGTCGGCCACGGCGCCTTCGGTCTCTTCCCAATGCACCCCAGCCGAACGCAGTTGCTCGACCACTTCGACGTTGTGCGGCTGATCGAAAAAGGTGCGGATGCTTTGCGCCACCACCGGGCCGACATCGTGCACTTCCAGCAATTGCTCGACCGTCGCGCCCGTCACGCGGTCGATGCCGCCGAAATGCTTCGCCAGGTCTTTCGCGGTCGTCTCGCCCACATGCCGGATGCCCAGTCCGTAGAGGAAGCGCGCCAGCGTCGTGCGCTTGCTGCCTTGCAGCCCGGCCAGCAGGTTGACGGCGCTCTTCTCGCCCATGCGGTCAAGCTCGGTGAGCTTCGCCAGCCCGAGCGTGTACAGCTCGGGCAAGGTGCGCACGATGCCTGCATCCACCAACTGGTCGACGAGTTTGTCGCCCAGCCCTTCGATGTCGAGCGCGCGCCGCTGCGCGAAGTGCAGGATGGCCTGCTTGCGCTGCGCCGGGCAGAACAGGCCGCCCGAACAGCGCCAGTCGACCTCGCCCTCTTCGCGGGTGATGGCGCTGCCGCAGATCGGGCACTGGCCGTTCAAGCGCCGGTACAGGTCGAAGGGCTCGCCCACGTCCGATGGCCGCCGGTCCAGCACCACGCCGACGACTTCGGGGATCACATCGCCGGCACGCCGCACGATCACGGTGTCGCCGATGCGCACGTCCTTGCGGCGGGTCTCGTCCTCGTTGTGCAGCGTCGCGTTGCTGACCGTCGTGCCGCCGACGAACACCGGCTCCAGCTTGGCCACCGGCGTGAGCTTGCCGGTGCGGCCGACCTGGATGTCGATGTCGCGCAGCAGCGTCATCTGTTCCTGCGCCGGGTACTTGTGCGCCACCGCCCAGCGCGGCTCGCGCGTCACGAAGCCGAGCCGCTGCTGCAAGGCACGCGAGTTGACCTTGTAGACGACGCCGTCGATGTCGAAGGGCAACGCATCGCGCTTCGCACCCATCGCCATGTGAAAGGCGATCAGCCCCTCGGCACCCTGCACCACCGCGCGGTCACGGCACACCGGCACGCCGGCCGCGGCCAGCGCATCGAGCAGGCCGCTGTGGGTGTCGGGAACGTCCCAGCCCTGCACATCGCCCAGGCCATAGGCGAAGAAACTCAAGGGGCGCTTCGCGGCGATGGCCGGGTCAAGTTGGCGCACCGCACCGGCGGCGGCATTGCGCGGGTTGACGAAGGTCTTCTCGTTCTTCGCGCCCTGCGCAATCAGCGCGCGCTGGCGTTCGTTGAGCGCATCGAAACGGTCACGCCGCATGTAGACCTCGCCACGCACTTCGAGCACCGGCGCAGCATTGTTCGACAGGCGCAACGGGATCTCGGCGATGGTGCGGATGTTCTGTGTCACGTCTTCCCCGCTCTCGCCATCGCCGCGTGTGGCAGCCTGCACCAGTACACCGTGTTCGTAGCGCAGGTTGATGGCCAGGCCGTCGAACTTCAGCTCGGCGGCGTACTCGATGGGTGCATCGGCTTCAACCAGTTCGAGCTCGCGGCGCACCCGGCCGTCGAAGGCGATGGCGCCGTTCGCCGTGGTGTCGGTCTCGGTGCGGATCGACAACATGGCCAACGCATGGCGCACGCTGGCGAAGCCGGCCAGCACCTTGCCGATGACGCGCTGCGTCGGCGAGTCGGCGCTCAGCAACTCGGGATGCGCGGCCTCGATGGCCTGCAGCTCCTGGAACAGCCTGTCGTACTCGGCGTCCGGAATCTCGGGCGCATCGAGCACGTAATAGCGTTGTGCATGATGCTGCAGTTGCGCGCGCAACCGAGCGGCGCGCTCCCCCGGACCCCACGGTGTCAACGGATCCGCAGCATCGGCTGCCGCTGTCGCCATGTCAGCTGAACAAGCGACGCGCCGCTGGCGAACCCGCCGCCAGATCACGGTCTTGCAACACGGTGTAGAGCCGCCCGAGCTCAACGCCGATGGCGGCAAAGCCTTCCGGGCTGAGCGGTCGGCCGTTGTCGTCGACGATGTTCGCGTCCATGCCCAGCGACAAGGCCTGTGCGCTGGCTTGCCAGGCCACGAAAGGCAGCGCGGTGGCATCGGTTTGCGGCACGTCGAAGCTCAGCGTCACGTCGCGCAGTGCAGCCAGGTTCGGGTCGTCGGCGAGTGCGGCTTGCGAGTCGAAGGTGAGCGTGAGCAAGGGTGGCGCGCCTTCGTCGGCCGCCGCCATCACGAGCCGGCCCGGCACCACGCCGGGCACGAAGCCGTGCCTGCCCGCGTGCTGCTGGATGTAGCCAACGCTCCACGCCGCGCTGCGCGCCTGCAGGTGCACGGCCAGCTGCGCGTCGTGCTGGCCGGCGAAGCCATCGAGCTCGCGGGCACTGGCCACGGCTTCGAGCATGTCCGGGAAGTCGGCCAGCGCGCCGATGCCTTCAGTGAAAGCCTGGATCTTCTGCACGAACTCGGAGTACTCGATCTCGTTCAGCGCGCCGGTCCGGTTCGCGAGCTGAACGCCGGCCTGGAACTCGCCGTAGTGCTGGCCATGGGCGGGCGCCTCCCACTCGCCGGTCTCGCTGTTCAGGCCTTCGATCAGGAAGGGCTTGCCACCGGCGCGGCGCGATGTCGGCAGGTGCGCGATCACAAATGCACCCGAGAGCGGCGCCTCGATTCGCACGGCGGCAATGGCGTCGATCAA
>CANJKD010000474.1 GCA_947474415.1 Burkholderiales bacterium
CGCGCGCTCGATCGAGAACACCGCGTCGTCGGCGGTGAACGGCGTGCCGTCATGGAACAGCACGCCGGGGCGCAGCTTGAAGCGCCAGGTGGTCGGCCCGACGGCCTGCCACGACAAGGCCAGCGAGGGCTCCAGGCGGAACTGCTCGTCGCGGTTCACCAGCGATTCGTAGACCTGCGTGTAGACCCGCGAGTGGTACAGCAGCGCGAGCGCGTGCGGGTCCATGGTCTGTGGGTCGAAGGCGCTGGCGATGCGCAGCGTGGCGGCGTTGGCAAGGTTCGCGAGGCCTGTGCAAAACAGCAACGCGCATAGCGAAACAACCCGCAGTGACTTCATCGGCAGCATCGTCAAATGACCTCGAAGTAGCGCTTCAGTTCCCAGTCGGTCACGCCGTCGAGCCACTGGCGCCATTCCCATTCGCGGGTGGCGGCAAAGTGGTCGACGAAGTCGTCACCGAACCAGTCGCGGGCGATTGCCGACCGTTGGAACACGCGCGTGGTTTCGATCAAGGTGCGCGGCGCGCGCGGGATGTCGTCTGACCCGCCGTTCGTGCCGGTGATCGGCGGCGTGCTGAGCTTCAAGCCCTTCTCGACCCCATCAAGCCCGGCCGCGATCACCGCCGCCATCGCGAGATACGGGTTCACGTCGGCGCCGGGGCAGCGCGTCTCCAGCCTTGTCGCCTTCGGGCTGCCTGCGATGACGCGGAAGCTGGCGGTGCGGTTGTCCATGCCCCAGGTCGGCTTCACCGGTGCCCAGAAGCCATCGACGAGCCGCTTGTAGCTGTTGATGGTTGGCCAGAACATCGGCGCCATCTGCATCAGGCTGGCGACCTGGCCGGCGAGGTAGCTCTCGAACAACGCGTTCATCTTGCGCGGGCTCTTCGCATCGAAGAACAGGTTGTCCTTGCCGTCGGAAAGGCTTTGATGGATGTGCCCCGAACAGCCCGGCAGCTTCTGGTGCCACTTCGCCATGAAGCTCGGCATCACACCGAAGCGCGCGCCGATCTCTTTCGCGCCGGTCTTGAACAGGATGGCGCGGTCGGCCTGCTCCAGCGCCTCGCCGAAGGCGATGGCCACCTCGTACACGCCCGGACCGGTCTCGGTGTGCAGGCCTTCGATCGGCACGCCGAAGAGCGGCATCTCGTCCATCAAGGCCTTGAAGTATTCGCGCTTGTGGTTCATGCGCAAGAGCGAATAGCCGAACATGCCGGGCGTGATCGGCTCCGGGTTGACGCCGTTCTTCGCCGCCCAGCTCTGCGGCGTCTCGTTGAAGTTGAACCACTCGAACTCCATGCCGGCCATCACCGAGACACCGAGCTTGTCGGCGCGCTTGAGCACGCGCTTCAAGGTCTGACGCGGGCAGATGCTCGAGGGCGTGCCGTCGACGTTGACGAAATCACCAAGGAAGAACGGCACATCGTCATCCCAGGGCACGCGGCGGAAGGTGTCGAGGTCGAGCCGCGCCAGCGCATCGGGGAAGCCGTGCTGCCAGCCGGTCAGCGTGGCGTTGTCGTAGACGTTGTCATTCGAGTCCCAGCCCATCACCACATCGCAGAAGCCGAAACCGCCGTTCGGGTAGGGCTGGGCGGCGCCCATGAACTTGTCGATGTGCAGGTACTTGCCGCGCAGGATGCCGTCGATGTCGCTCACGGCGACCTTGACCTTGCCGGTGCCGGATTCGCGCACCGCCTTCAATGCCGGGTGTTCCTTCCGCCTTGTCGCCATTGCTGTCCCCTGTCTTGTTCGCTCAGTCTCGCGGGCTGTCGATCAAAATTTCCATCTCGCGCAGCGCGTCGCCGACCGCGTTCACCGCCTGCTGCATCTCGTTCCGCCCCAATCGCGCCGATGCAGCCGACGCGGAAGGTCTCGACCTGGGTCAGCTTGCCCGGGTAGAGCAGGAAACCGCGCCGCTTCGCGGCTTCGTAGAAGCGCTTGAAGTCGTAGTTTGCATGAGCCGGTGCGTGCCAGGTCACGATGATCGGCGCCTGCAACTCAGCACGCAGGAACGGCTTCAGGCCGAGCGCACCCAGACCGTCGATCAAGGTGCGGCAGTTGTCGGTGTAGCGTGCCAGCCGCGCCGGCTGGCCGCCATCCTCGTCGAACTGGCGCAGCGCTTCCAGCAGCGCCGCCATCACATGCGTGGGCGGCGTGAAGCGCCACTGACCGGTCGCCTCCATGTAGGCGTGCTGGTCGAACAAGTCCATCGCGAGCGAATGCGAATGGCCTTCGCAGCCGGCCAGCACCGCGTTGCGGATGAACGCGAAGCCGAGGTTCTGCTTCATGTTGGCGATGGTTTCTTTCGAGATCGTCCGGGCCTCGGCAATGCCACGCAGGTCACCCTTCACGAGCGTGACCTGGGCACTGTTCATTGCCACGTCGGTGCCGGTGCCCATCGCCACGCCCACGTCGGCCTTGGCCAGCGCCGGCGCATCGTTGATGCCTTCGCCTGCCATCGCAACGATTCGGCCCTCGCGTTGCAGCTTGTCGACCAAGGCCAGCTTGTCGGCGGGCTTGACCTCGCCGTGGTATTCGTCGATGCCCAGCTTCGCGGCCACGGCCTTGGCCGTCGTCAGCCCATCGCCCGTGGCCATGATCACCCGCAGGCCATCTACCTTCAGCGCAGACAGCGCCTCCATCGTGCTGGCCTACATCGGCAACGCCGGTGCCTCGCAGGTGCTGAAGGTCGACGCCAACGGTGTGCATCTGCAAACTCTCAACGTGCAGAGCGGCACTGACTGGATCGACCTCGCCTCAGACCAGAAGACGCTGATCTGCAGCGACGAATCGAACACGATTCGCCAAGGGGACGTTTCCGCCGACGCCGCGTTGCCCAACTTCACCACTGGCTCTTTCGGTTCACTGTATGCGAAACGCATTCGCCCCAACGGCGACGTGATGGCCGCGTCGAGTACGGGCAATGTATATCGGTTCGATGCCGCTGGCGTGCTGCTGCAGACCTACTCATCCTGCATCGGCAGCGTGTTTGCGTTGAATCTTGATCCGGATGGCACCTCTTTCTGGACCGGCAGCACTGGCGTGTCTGAACCGCCCCGGGTTTCGTGGAGGCTGTTTGGTTTAAGTCAGGCCGCCACCGTGGTGGCTTGACTGGCGAGTTGCCTGTAGTAGTTTGCCTCAGCTTCTGCGGGCGGGATGTAGCCCAGAGGCTCCATCAGTCTGTGATGGTTGAAC
>CANJKD010000475.1 GCA_947474415.1 Burkholderiales bacterium
CCTGAGGATCTCGGAACGATGGGTCCGTGGTGCTGAGCCGCATCGCAGCCGTTCCGGATGTTCAACGGACAACACTCGACGCATGGGTTTTCAGGCCGACCGACAGCCGCAGTGTGGTGGTTCCGTTGGCCGAGGCGCTCGTCGACAACTGCCCTGCCGCCGGGGAGCGCCGCAAGGCGTTGAGTCCGGTGACCGCTTCCGCGACAGGCCGCCTGCAAGCCATCAACATCAACGGACGGGTGGCTTCGGATGACTTGCTGCGGATGGGTTGGCGCCGGCGCCTGCGCGCTGAAGCGCGCCAAGCGCGGTGCAGATTCGAAATCGGCCCGGGCAACCGCGCCCCACCTGCCCCTGCACGTCAGTCGGTCAGTTCGAGCAGCACGACCTCGTTGTTCGCTGCGGGCCAGGCGCGGCCGACGATGCGTTCGCCGTTGAACTCGCCGGCCACGGCGCGGCCGGCGCCGGCAACGTCGCCAGTCAGCTTGAGCTTCGAGGTGGAGACACCGGCCGTGCCTTGCGGTACGCCGGGCGGCGGGCTCTGGCCGTCGAGGCTGATGCTGTCGCGCGGCAGGCCGAAGTAGCCGCGCGGGCGGGTCAGCGTGATGACTGCTGCAGTTCCCTTGTCGGCGTCGGACAGCCGCTCGGCACGCAGGTTCACGATGTTCGACGAGCGCGGGAACGGCGAGCGGTAGATGTGCGTCGTGGCATAGCCGCTGGCGGTGATGACGAATTCATAGCGCGCCTGCGCATCTGCTTTGAACGGGCCCCATTGGCCGTCGTCGCCGGTCACCTTCCGGTGCGCGGCCGCGCCCAGCCGCTCGCCGGTGGCCGGGTTGGTGGCATAGACCTCGACCGTGGCGCCGGCCATCGGCAGGTTGCTCGGCGTCGTGCCGTTCTGGTTGCCGACGCCATAGCCGCTGAGCTTGCCGCCCAGCACCACTGTCGATTCATGTGCGACTTTCAGCGACACCGGCGGCTTGCCGGTCAGGAAACGGAACATCGCCTCGAAGGCCTTCGGGCCGAACGCGGTCTCACGGTGGTCGATGCCGGCGATGACGACGTTCTCGGCGCCCTTCAGGGCCGGGCCGTCGAAGGACACGTGGGTGGGCGTGCCCTTCGCTCCGATCCACACGCCGTCGGGCTGGGCGTACTTGTCGTTGTTGTCGGAGCGGATCGTCAGCCACTTCGGGCCGGGCGTGACTTCCAGGCCGTTCATCGTCAGCACGTTGTTCAGCCCCGTCAGGAACGGGCCGGCGCCGTTGAATTCGTTGCCCGGTCGAACCGCTGCGTCGGCCCACACGCCGTGGTTCGGCGTGCCACCGAGGATGGCGTGCGACACCTTCGCCACGCCGCCGTTCGCGATGTAGTCACGCACCGCGTTGCCGCCGCGCGAGTTGGCGATCAGCACGACCTGCCTCGCGCCGGTGGCCGCGAGCACCTTGTCGACTTCGGCCGCCAGATAGCGCCTGTTTTCGGCGGCCGAAGTGCGGCCAACCTGCGGTTGGGTGTCGTCGTCGCGCGCCTGCGGGTAGGGCACGTCGACCGCATGCAGCCGTTCGCGTGGCCAGCCGTTCGACTCAAATCGCCACTGCGTCGTGGTCCAGAGCGCGGCCGTGTCGCCATTGCCGTGCATGAAGACGATGGGCGGCGGCAGTTCGGCCAAGGGAGCGATCGCGCAGGCCGCGAGCACGCCGGTGGTGGTGGCAGCGGCGAGCAGCAGCGCTCGGCGGGTGAGTTGTGCGTTCATGTTGATGACTCCATCTTGGCGTTGCGGCATGCGCACCGCACGCGGTTTCAGATGTCGCCTGCAGCGGGCAGGTCGGGCAAGCCCGGGCCGCTCAGGCGCGTCGCCGCGCGCACGGCGCGCAGCACAGCGGTGGCCATCACCTCGGCACCAAGTGCGCCGATCAGCGTGAGGCTGGCGCTGCGCCCGCTGCGGCCGGTGGCGAGCGCGAACAGCGTGTCGCCATCGGTCATGGTGTGGACGGGGTTGATGGTTCGCGCCAGGCCGTCGTGCGCCATCTGCGCCATCTTGTTGGCCTGCGCCTTGGTCAGCACCGCGTCGGTCGCGACCACGCCGATGGTGGTGGCCGTGCCAGGCTGCAACGGCGCCGGCACTTCGCCGCGCAGCAGTGCCTGCATGGTGCCGAACAGGGCCGTGCCGTCCGCCGTGCGGGCGCCCGCCACGACACGTCCGGTGGTCGGGTCAATCACATCGCCGATCGCATTCACCGCGACGAGCGCACCGACCGTGATGCCGCCGACCGTGACCGAGGCACTGCCGATGCCGCCACGCATCGCGCGCCCGATGCCGAACAGCTTGCCGACTGCCGCACCGGTGCCGGCGCCGACGTTGCCTTCGGCGACCGGCGCAGTGCTTGCCGCCTCGCAGGCCGCGTAGCCTGACGCCGCATCGGGCCGGATCGACGCATCGCCGATCCACAGGTCGAACAGGATCGCGGCCGGCACGATGGGCACCCGGATTGGCTTGGCCGAAGCTTCGTTGCCCGTCGCCGGGCCGACCTGCACGCCGAAACCGCGCTCGTCGAGCCAGCGCATCACGCCACCGGCTGCGTCGAGCCCGAACGCGCTGCCGCCCGACAACAGCAAGGCATGGACGTGCTCGACCGCGTTCAGCGGCGAGAGCAGTTCGGTCTCGCGCGTGCCCGGTGCGGCGCCGCGCACATCGACGCCCGCGACCGCGCCTTCGGGCGTGAGGATCACGGTGCAGCCGGTGGGCCGGCGCGTGTCGGTGCAGTGACCGACGCGCAGGCCGGCCACATCGGTGATCGAGCCGGCGCGGTTCACCGTTGAACTGCTCAGACGAAGCTCCACGACGTCCGCATCAGGCAAACACGCCCGCCGTCTCCTGCATGCATGCCGACACCTCGCCGAGCTGGTGCATGGTGTCGCCGTAGCTCATCTCCATCACCGTGAGGCGCTTGAAGTAGTGGCTGACGACGTATTCATCGGTCACGCCGATGCCGCCGTGGAGCTGGATGCACTGCTGGCCGACGTAGCGCATCGAGCGGCCGAGTTGCAGCTTGGCCTGCGCCAGGGCGCGTCGGCGGGCCGGGGCCGGCTCGTTCAGCTTCAGGCTGGCGAAGTAGCTCATCGAGCGAGCCAGTTCGAGCTGCATCTTCACATCGGCCACGCGGTGCTTCAGCGCCTGGAAGCTGGCGATC
>CANJKD010000476.1 GCA_947474415.1 Burkholderiales bacterium
CCTTGCCTTGGTAGAAGCCCGCCACGCCGTTCTCGCTGACGAGCCTGAGCGTGGCCGCCAGGTCTTTCTGCACCAGCATTTGGCCGGGCGCGAAGGGCTCGCCCTGGTTCAGGAAGATGGCGCCGGTGGCAGCGTCCTTGCGGAAATCGGCCGTCGCTGCAGCGAGCATGTCGACATCGCCCTGGTCGAGCACGAAACCGTCTTGGGCGTAGCGGATGGCCGGCGCAATCAGCGCGGCGCGCTTCATCGTGCCGTACCTTGCGAGCGCCAGTTCCATGCCCGAGACCGTGCCCGGCACGCCCACCGCGAGGTGGCCATTCGTGCTCGCGCCCTTGATGACGTTGCCACCCGCGTCGAGGTACATGTTGGGGCTGGCGGCGAGCGGCGCTTTCTCGCGGAAGTCGAGGAAGCTCTTGCGGCCGTCGGCGAGCTGGATCGTCATGAAGCCGCCGCCGCCGAGGTTGCCTGCCGCCGGGTAGACCACTGCGAGCGCGTAGCCCACAGCCACGGCCGCATCGACCGCATTGCCGCCTTCGCGCAACACATCGACACCCACGTGCGTGGCCAGGTGCTGGGCCGTGACCACCATGCCGTTCTCGGCTGCGACCGGCGCCTGCGAGGCCGCATGCGCGCCGGCCACGAAGAAAGCAAGGACGCCGACATAACGCTGAATGTACATGGCGATTACCGATTCGGATGCAGGCTGGCGATCGTCTCGACGATCAATCTTTCGAAGCCGGCCATGTCACCATAAGGCAGGTGCGCGCGCGCCATGCGCACGATCACGAGCCTCTCTGACGGAATGACGGCGATGCGTTGACCGAGGTTGCCGAACGCGAAATAGGCGTCGGCAGGAATGCCGACCTTGATGCGGTGCAGAGCGGCGGGGTCGTTGCCGCGGTTCGTCCACCAACCCGCGCCGTAGGCCGTGCCCAGCGTGGGATCGGTCGAGAACTTGACCCAGCCTTCGGGCAGGATGCGCCGCCCGCCGACCACGCCGTCGTTCAGGAACAGGCTGCCGAAGCGCGCCCAGTCGCGCGCGCTGGCGAGCATGTAGTGCGCGCCGACGGGCGTGCCGGTGGCGTCCATCTCCAGCGTGACGCTGCGCATGCCGAGCGGATCGAACAGCTCGGTGAAGGCGAAGCGCTGCACCGCATCGGCCGTGCCGCCGACGCGGTCGCGCACGATGCGCGCGAGCAGCTGCGTGCTGGCGCTACTGTAGGCCCAACGCGTGCCGGGCGCGGCCACCAGCCTGGCGGCTTGCGCGTAGCCGGCCATGTCGGGCTCGTCGTAGAACATCTGGTTCGAGGGGTCGAAGCCACTGCCGGTCTCGTCGAGCGCGAGGCCGCTGCTCATGCGCAGCAGTTGCTCGATGGTGATGGCGCCGCGCGGGTCGTTCGCGCCTTGCCAGGCGGGCAGCGGCGCGGGCGCGTCGGTCACGAGCCGGCGCTTCTGGACCAGGATCCCGACCAGCGCATTCGTCACCGACTTGGTCATCGAGAAGCCGAGGATTGGCGTGTTGATGCCGTAGCCCTCGGCGTAATGTTCGGCGATGAGCTTCCCCTCGTGCACGATGACCACCGCCTTGGTGTTGCGGTGCGGCGGCCGGTCAGGCTCGGCAAAGGCGGCCTCCAGTGCTGCCTTGAGGCGCGGCACGGTGGGCGGCACGATGACAGGCCCGGCGATGGCCGGCAGCAGCGCTTCCGCATGCCGCATGGATGCCAGGGTTGCCAGCGATGCGGTCGCCAGTGGCTCGTTGCCATGCACCAGCACGCAACCCAGGCCATCGCGAAACACCGCCCGGCTCGCCAGACTGCCAAGGAGTGAGGCACTCACCTCGCGCCGCCCATGGTCGACCGTGTAACGCATGCCCCAGGCGATCCAGCGGAAGCCGGGCCGTGGCGTCAGGCTCTCGGCGAAGACCAGCGCCGGGTCGAGTTGCGACACGAATGTTTCGGAGCAGAGGTCGTGCGCCGCCGTGCCGGTGCCAGTGCGCAAGGCGCGGTCGGGCCGGTAGATGGCACTCACCACCGCCAGCGCTGCCAGTACGACGGCGGCGACGATCAGGCGCCGGGCCAAGCGCATGCTGCGGCGCCAGTCAGATGAACGGCGATGCGTCGAACTCGCCGCTCAGCGCCAGCCACACGCGCGGCGCCGTCAGCGGCATCTGGATGCGCTCGGCGTGGCGGCCGAGGCCCGTGTGGGCGAGCGCGTCGATCACCGCGTTGACCACCGCCGGCGCGGCGCCGATAGTGCCCAGTTCGCCCACGCCCTTGACGCCGAGCAGGTTGGTCACGCAGGGGATCGAGGTGTCGAACTCGGTCTTGAACATCACGCGGCTCAGGTCGGCGCGCGGCATCGCGTAGTCCTGGAAACTGGCGGTCAGGATCTGGCCGGTCTCGCGGTCGTAGATGATCTGTTCGGTCAGCGCCTGGCCCAGGCCCTGCACCACGCCGCCTTCGATCTGGCCGCCCACGATCACAGGGTTCACGACCCGGCCGATGTCGTTCACCGAGGTGTAGCCGACTACGTCGACGTGGCCGGTGGCGGGGTCAACGTCGACCTCGCACACATGGCAGCCGTTCGGCCAGGTCGGGCCGCCGACCACGCTGGTCGAGTCGAGCCAGATGCGCTTTTCGGACTGCTTGCTGGCGAGCTCGAACAGACCGATGGCAACGTCGGTGCCCACCGCTTCGAAGCGCCCTTCGCGGTAGGCGATGTCGGCCGGCGCCACCTCGAGCGCCTCACCGGCGAGCTGCTTGCTGTGCTCGATGGTTCGCTCGGACGCGACCCGCACCGCCGAGCCGCCGGTGAACAGCGAGCGCGAGCCCGCGCTGCCGAAGCCGTTGGCGCGGTCGGTGTCGCCTTGCAGGATGCGGACGCGGTCCATGGCCACGCCGAACACGTCGACCGCGAGTTGCACGTAGCTGGTCGCGATGCCCTGCCCCATGCCCTGCGTGGCCGAGCCGATCTCGATGAAGCCGTCGGCAGTGATGTTGACGGTGACGCGTTCCTCCAACACATTGCCGCCGGTCCATTCCAGGAACGACGCGATGCCGCGGCCGCGCAGCTTGCCGTTCGCCTCGCTCGCCACGCGGCGCGCGTCGAAGCCGTTCCAGTCGGCGAGTGCCAGGCCTTGGTCGAGGATTTGCTCGAAGCGCCCGCTGTCATAGGTTTGCGCCA
>CANJKD010000477.1 GCA_947474415.1 Burkholderiales bacterium
ACGAGGCCGCGCTCGCGGCCTTCGGCAAACCCCCGCACGGTGCCGGCCTCGAAGCCGAGCGCGTCGCCACGAACGCGGGCTTCCTCGAGCACGCTGTCGATCTCGCCCTGGCTCAGCGAGGGCGGCGGCGGCGGCGGCGGCGGCGGCGGCGGATCGAACGACGGCAGGCGCCAGGGCTGCACGCTGGCGAACGGATCAACGGCACCCATGGGCGAGCCCCCTGGTCAGCTTCACAGGAATGCGTCGGCCTGCTTGCCGCGCTCCATGATCATGCGGCCCTCGGCATGCAGCATGCGGCCGGTCTTGAGGATTTCCTTCTGCGACTCCTCGACGTCTTGCACCTTCACCGGGCCCTTGGTTTCCAGGTCCTCTCGCACCGCCTCGGCAGCGCGCTTGGCCATGTTCTTGAAGAGCTTTTCGCGCAGGCGCGGGCTCGCGCCCTTCAGCGCGGTCACGAGCAGCGGCTGCGCCACTTCCAGCAACAAAGTCTGCAGCGAGCGATCTTCCAGGTCGATCAGGTCCTCGAAGGTGAACATCTGCTCGATGATGCGATCGGCCAGGTCCGAGTCGAACTCGCGGATGCGCGCCAGCGCGAGCTGGTCGACGCCGCCGGACAAGAGATTCAGGATGTCCGCCGTCGGCACCACGCCACCCACGGTGCTGCGTTTCTGTTCCGCGTCCGGCCCGACCACGCGGCCCATGACCTCGTTGAGTTCCTTCAGGGCCGCCGGCTGCACCTTCTCGAGCAGCGCCACTCGCAGCAGAATTTCGTTGCGATCTTCATCCGGGAACAGCTTGGACACCGCCGAAGCCTGCGCCGCCTCGAGGAACACGAACACCGTCGCGATGATCTGCGGATGTTCGTTCTTGATGATCTCGTACAGCACGTCGGCTTCCATGCGCTTGAGCGTCTCGATGCCGGACATGTCGATTGCCGACTCGAGCCGGCCCAGCAGGTCCGACGCACCCTCCATGCCGAGCGCCTTGTTCAGCATGTTCTGCATGAACGAGTCGGTGTCGAAGGCGACTTGCGCGTTGTTCGACGTCGTTTCCTTGAACTCGCGCAGCACCTCCACCACCAGGTCGCGCGACAACGCGCGAACGACAGCCATCTTGCCCGACAGGCGCTGCACCTCGAACGGCGTGAGCTGACGCAGCACGTCGGCAGCCGCTTCCGCGCCGACCGCGAGCAGCACCACCGCCGCTTTGGACGACCCGTCGAGGTCGGCAATGCTGTTGATCGTTCCCTGCGCGCCCTTGACGCCCTCCTTGAGCGCCTCGGCCATCGACAACTGCTTCGGCGCCTGCGGCAGGCCATCGGTCACATCATCGGCCATGCAGGCTCCCGGAGACATCGTGGGGGGCACTGGCATGCGCGCCAGCGTCGTCGCGCAGCCACGCACGCAGCACGGCGGTCGCGCTCGCAGTGCGCCTCACGCAGGTTTCGCGCGCGCCGTCGATTGCCGCCGTGAGCGCCGCATCGGGCACGGCAACCCGGGGCTGCGGCTGGACGCCAGCCGGCGTTGCCGCAGGGCTGGCCCCGCGCGGTGGCGCGCTGATCCGGAGATCGCGTTTCGGCTTGAACCAATCAAACATCAGGCCCCCGGCTTACCCTGGCCCTGGCCCTGGCCCAGCCAATCCTTGAAGATGGCGGCTACGACGCGTGGGTCCTTCGTGACATAGTCCTTCGCATAGGCGATGAGCTCGTCGTACTCGCGCTGTTTCTCTTCTTCCAGGCGCTTGCGGTCTTCCCCGCTGCGACGCTTTTCTTCCTCGAGCCGGACGCGCTCCTCGTCCTCGCGCATGCGCTTGTCTTCTTCCTCGAGGCGGCGGCGCTCCTTCTCCAACTCGAGCTCGAGGCGGCGCATCTCGCGCGCCTGCGGCGACATGGTCGCGAGCTCAGCCTTGATCTTCTCGTCGAACTCTTCCTCAATGCGCTGAGCGGCCTCGCCCACGGGCTTGGGCGGGGGGAACAGTATGGGGCGGACCACACCGAGAAACACGAACCCGATCACGCCGGCAAGCAAGGCCACCTTGAGCACTTCCTTGCTCATCTCCTGGAAGCCTGCGTCGCGCCAGAACGGCGCTTCCTCGAGCGGTTCCACATTGAATGGGATGTTCGACACACTGACCGAGTCGCCGCGCGTTTGGCTGAAGCCCATGGCGTCGCGCACCATCTGGTTGATCTGCTTCAGTTCGTCGGCGCTGAACGGCTGCGACACTGGCTTGCCGGCCTTGTCGGTGCCCTTCTTGTAATTCACGATCACCGCAGCCGACACTCGCTTGAGCATCCCGTGGGCGCCCTTGGTGGTCTGGATCGCGCGGTCGACCTCATAGTTGACTGTCGACTCCTTGCGGTTCGCGCTGCTCGTCTGTGCCATCTGCGGCACCGTCGTGGCGGCGGCCGACGCCGCACCGCCCTGCTGGGTCGGCGGCCGGGTTTCGAGCGGCGACTGCGCCGGCTGCGGCGGCTGGTTGCTCAACGCGCCCGGTATGCCCCCGGCGGTGCTGATCGGGCCGGCTGCCTCCAGGTTCTGCTGGCTGCGAATCGCGCTCTTGTCGGGCGGCGAATTTGGCTTGAAGCTCTCCTCGGTGCGATCAATCTGGGTGAAATCCATTTCCACCGAGACCTGGGCGCGCACATTCTCGCGCCCCGCCACCGGTTCCACGATGGATGCGATGCGTTTGGCAATCGTGCCTTCCACCTCGGCCACGTACTTGAGCTGCGTCGCGTCCAGACCGAGCGCCCCCATCCGGTTGGGATTGGGCGCGAGCAGGTTGCCCTCGCCGTCCATCACCGTGACCGACTGCGAGCTCATTTGCGGCACTGCCGAGCTCACCAGGTTGGTCACCGCCAGGACCTGCATCTCGTCGAGAAATCGCCCCGAATGGAGAGCGAGCACGACCGAAGCAGTCGGGCGCTGCGCCTCGCGACTGAACGCCGACAACTTCGGGATCGCGAGGTGCACCCGCGCCGCCTTGACCTGCGTGATCGACTGAATCGTCTTCGACAGCTCGCCCTCGAGGCCGCGCTGGTAGTTGATCTGTTCGACGAACTGGCTCGTACCGAGCTTCTGGTTCTCCAGCAACTCGAAGCCGACCGTCCCGGCCTTGGGCAAGCCCTGGCCCGCGAGCTTCAGGCGCATCTCGTGAACCACTGGCCCGGGCACGAGGATTGCGCC
>CANJKD010000478.1 GCA_947474415.1 Burkholderiales bacterium
AAACGGCCCTTCTTCAAGTGGACGAGCAACAGCGACACGGCAGCCGGTGTGATGCCGGAAATTCTGGAGGCCTGCCCCAAGGTTTCGGGTCGGTGCTTGCCCAACTTCTGCCTGGCCTCGAATGACAGCGCGGTCACCTGGCCATAGTCAAGATCTTCCGGCAGCCGCATCGCTTCATAGTGAACCGCTCGGCCCACATCCCGGTTCTGCTTGTCGATGTAACCGGCGTACTTGATGCTGACTTGAACTTGCTCGATGACCGTGTCCGCGAGCGGCTGGCCAAGCTCGGCATGCAGTGTTTCACGTGAAACAGTGGCGTCGGGCCGGGCGATTGCTGCGATCTCGGTGACGGTATCGAAAGTGACATCGGGGCGCTTCAGCAATTCGGCCAGACTGTATTCGTGTTCGAGCGCAACGCCCAGAAGACGCATCGCGTCAGGCTCGGGAAGCGCGCAAGGACGGATCCAGGTCGACTTCATGCGCTCTGTTTCACGTGAAACAGCATCGCGTTTACGATTGAAGGCGGCCCAGCGAGCGTCGTCGACCAGGCCCATTTCCCGGCCTGCGTCGGTCAGCCGAGCGTCCGCGTTGTCCTCCCGGAGCTGGAGCCGGAACTCAGCCCGGCTGGTGAACATGCGGTAGGGCTCGGTCACGCCCTTGGTGATCAGGTCGTCTACCAGTACACCCAGGTAAGCCTGGTCACGGCGCGGCAACCAGGCGGCCTGATCTCGAACCTGAAGTGCGGCGTTGATGCCGGCGAACAGGCCTTGCGCTGCCGCCTCTTCGTAGCCGGTGGTGCCGTTGATCTGCCCGGCGAAGAACAGGCCGGCGATGGACCGCGTCTCGAAACTGGCCTTCAGCTCGCGCGGGTCGAAGTAGTCGTATTCGATCGCGTAACCGGGCCGAAGAATGTGCGCCTGTTCCAGCCCCGCCATGCTGTGCACGGCTGCCAGTTGAATGTCGAAGGGCAGGGAGGTGGAGATGCCGTTCGGGTAAAACTCGTGCGTCGTCAAGCCTTCCGGCTCGAGGAAGATCTGATGCGAATTCTTGTCGGCGAAGCGGTTTACCTTGTCTTCGATGCTCGGGCAGTAGCGCGGCCCGACGCCGTCGATCAGGCCGGTGAACATCGGGCTGCGGTCGAAGCCTGAGCGGATGATCGCGTGCGTCCGCTCATTGGTGTGGGTGATCCAGCACGGCAGTTGCTGCGGGTGCTGCGCGGCCTGGCCCATGAAGCTGAACACCGGCATCGGCTCGGCGGCCGGCGTGCCGTCAGCGCCAGGAACGCCATCGCCAGGCTGTGGCGTCAGCACGCTGAAGTTGATCGAGCGGCCATCCAGGCGCGGTGGCGTACCGGTTTTCAGGCGACCTTGCGGCAGCTTCAGTTCCTTCAGGCGGGCAGACAGCGCCACGGCCGGCGGATCGCCAGCGCGGCCGGCACTGTGGCTTTCCAGACCGACGTGGATCTTGCCGTCGAGGAAGGTGCCGGCTGTCAACACCACGGCCCGCGCCGCGAAACGGATGCCGACCTGGGTGATGGCACCCGCCACGCGGTCGCCTTCCAGAATCAGGTCGTCGCACGCGCCTTGGAACAACCAAAGATTCGGTTGATTTTCAAGGCGCTGCCGGATCGAAGCCTTGTACAGGACGCGGTCGGCCTGCGCCCGGGTGGCGCGCACGGCTGGGCCTTTGGAGCCGTTCAGGATCCGGAACTGAATACCGGCTTCGTCGGTGGCTGCTGCCATCGCGCCGCCCAGTGCGTCGACTTCCTTGACCAGGTGGCCCTTGCCGATGCCACCGATCGACGGGTTGCAACTCATCTGGCCGAGCGTCTCGATGTTGTGCGTCAGCAGCAAGGTGGCCGCGCCCATGCGTGCCGAGGCCAGCGCCGCTTCGGTGCCGGCATGGCCACCGCCGACCACGATCACATCGAATTGCTTGGGAAACAACATGGCATTGCCTAAATTTTGAGCAGGCAGCATTGTAGGCAGCAGGTGGGCCAAAGTCATCGTGAGGGTTTGGCCGGTGCGGGCGGTTCGGCGCTGGCCCGTGTAAGCTCGGCGCCTGCCCTTGTTGCCCGACTCCTCGCCTGACTTCTGCCCGTGGATTGCCGCCCTCATTGCGGCGCGTGTTGCATCGCGCCATCGATCTCCAGCCCGATTCCCGGCATGCCGAACGGCAAGCCGGCGGGTGTGCGCTGCGTGCAGCTGGGTGCAGATGAGCGCTGCGCCTTGTTCGGCCACCCGGAACGCCCGGCGGTGTGCGCTGGTCTGCGGCCGTCGGTGGAGATGTGCGGCGAATCACGCGGGCAAGCCATCCGCTGGCTGAACGACCTCGATCTCGCCACCTGCCCGGCGTGAGCCGGTGCGCCGACCGAGCGTCGGGCCGCCCCAAGCCTGGCGAGCGGCACCATGCCATCAGCAGGCCAGCACCATTTCCGTGTGCGGAATGCCGTCTTCCATGTAGGGCTCGCCGACCGCCACAAAACCGGCCTCGGCATAAAACGCCTCGAGCCGTGTCTGTGCCGAGATGCGGATGCCCTGGCCGGGAAAAGCCCGCTGTGAAAGCGCAATCGCGCGCCGCACCAGTTCACGGCCCAAGCCGGTGCCTCGCCCGGGGGCGGTGGTGATGACTCGACCGATCGACGCCTCGGTGTACTTCAGCCCCGGCTGCACGACCCGCGCATAAGCCAGCGGCACCTTGTGCGCGGGTGACCACGCGGCCAGGTGCAGCGAGTCGGCATCGAAGCCGTCGGCGTCGAGGTAAACGCATTCCTGCTCGATCGAAAACACCTGCTGGCGCGCCCGGTAGATGGCGTCCAGGTCGAACACGCTGAGTTCGTCGAAGCGGCAGGCGCGCCAGGTCAGTGGCACGGGTTCGGTGGTTGCGGCAAGGATCATCGCGCCATCATCCCCGATTCTCGTTGTCGCTTGCTCGACTTGCCGCCTGATCGATCCGCAAACTATCGAACCGCCGCGTGGCCCAGCGCGCGCGCCACGAACGCGACGCCGGCCACCGTCACCACCGCGCACATGCCCAGCGGCACGGCGAGTTGCATGGCGGTGAAGGCCTCGCCCTTCAACACATGCGTCATCAGCACGTTTTGCGCGAGCGCGGGCACCCACAGGTACCAGGGCGATTCGCCACCCAGGCTGAACACATTGATCAGCGGCAGCAGCG
>CANJKD010000479.1 GCA_947474415.1 Burkholderiales bacterium
AAGCCGATGTTCTCCCGGTCCTGGGTTGGTTCAGTGGTCTCGGTCGGGGCCGAATGGCCGGCAGATACCGCTGCCAACCACGGCGCCAACACCACCCACGTAATGCGACGAGGCTTGCTCATGTCAGCGACGTGTCCACGTCACGCCGTGCCAGCGCCAGGAATTCGGCCGACTGCATCTCGTGTAGGCGCGACACAGTGCGCGGAAATTCATGCGCCAGCGGGCCTTCGGTGTAAAGCGCCTCCGGCGCCACCTCGGCCGAGAGCATGAGCTTGACGCGCCGGTCGTAGAGCACGTCCACCAGCCAGGTGAAGCGGCGCGCTTCCGATGCGTTGCGCGGTGACATCTGCGGCACGCCGCTGAGCAGCACGGTGTGAAACTGGCTCGCCAGTTCGAGGTAATCGTTCTGCGACCGCGGCCCGCCGCACAGCACCTTGAAGTCGAACCACACCACACCACCGGCGCGGCGCCTTGCGTGCAATTCACGGTGCTCGATGTGCAGCAGCGGACTTTCGTCCCTGGCTTCGGCGAGCCGGTCGAACGCATCCGCCATCAAAGCATCGGCGGCAGCGCCGAGCGGCGTGTGGTACAGGCCCAATTGCTCCAGCGTGATCTGCCGGTAGTCGCATCCGTTGTCCACGCTGATCACTTCAAGCTTGCTCTTCAACAACTCGATGGCGGGCAGGATGCGCTCGCGGTGCAGGCCGTTCGGGTACAGGCCGTCGGGGTGGAAGTTCGAGGTGGTGACGACGCTCACGCGGTTCTCGAACAGTGACTCCAGCAACCGGTGCAGGATCATCGCGTCGGTCACGTCCGCCACATGGAACTCGTCGAAACAGATCAGCCGGTAGCGGCGCGCCATGCGCCGCCCCAACTCCTGCAGCGGGTTCACCGTGCCGTGCAGGTCGGCCAGTTCGCGGTGCACCTCGCGCATGAACTCGTGGAAATGCAGGCGCGTCTTGCGTTGCAGGGGCACGGCGTTGAAGAAGCAGTCCATCAGGAAGCTCTTGCCGCGGCCGACGCCGCCGTGCATGTACACGCCGCGCGGGATCGGCGGGCGCACGATCAGCTTGGTCAGCGCATTGCCACGCCGCGCCTTGTAGTCGGCCCACTCGCGCTCGCAGCGCTCGAGCGAATCGATGGCGCGAAGTTGTGCCGGGTCGGCCGTGTAGCCGCGCTCGACGAGCGTGTGCGCAAAGAGTTCTCGGACTGACACCAGCGCTCGTACGGTTCGTGCGGGGTTTGCGCGGTCAGAAGTTCAGCGTGCGCTTGGCGACCGCGAGCGCGGCTTCCTTGGTCGCTTCACTCAACGACGGGTGCGCGTGGCAGATGCGGGCGATGTCTTCGGCGGAGGCCTTGAACTCCATCGCCACGACGGCCTCGGCGATCAGTTCCGACGCCATCGGCCCGATGATGTGCACGCCGAGGATCTCGTCGGTCCTGGCATCGGCGAGCATCTTGACCATGCCGGTCGTGTCGCCCAGGGCACGGGCGCGCCCGTTCGCCATGAACGGAAAAGTGCCGGCCTTGTAGGCCCGGCCCTCGGCCTTCAGCTCCTGCTCGGTCTGGCCGACCCACGCGATCTCGGGCGAGGTGTAGATGACCCAGGGCACGGTGTTGAAGTTGACGTGCCCATGCTGGCCGGCGATGCGCTCGGCCACCGCCACGCCTTCTTCCTCGGCCTTGTGGGCCAGCATCGGCCCGCGCACCACATCACCCACCGCCCAGACGTTCGCAACGCTTGTCTTGCAGTCGTCGTCCACCGCGATGAAGCCACGCTCGTCGAGCGTCAGTCCCACCGCTTCGGCGTTCAGGCCGACGGTGTTCGGAACGCGCCCGATCGACACGATCAGATTGTCGCAGGCCAGGGTCTGCTCCTTGCCGGCCGCGTCGGTGTAGGTGACGCTCACACCCTTCTTGCCCGACTTGACTCCAGAGGTGACGGCGCTGATCCTCACGCCCAGGTTGATCTTCAGCCCCTGCTTGGTGAACGCCTTGTGGGCCTCTTTGGCAATCTGCTCATCGACCACACCCAGGAACACCGGCAAGGCTTCGAGAACCGTCACATCGGCACCGAGGCGGCGCCAGACCGAGCCCATCTCCAGGCCGATCACGCCCGAGCCGATCACGCCCAGCACCTTGGGCACCGCCGGTATGCGCAAGGCGCCATCGTTCGACAGGATGTTCACTTCGTCGAAGTCGGCGCCAGGCAAGGCGCGTGGGTTTGAGCCCGTTGCCACGATCACGTGCTTCGCGACCAGCGTCTCGGGCTTGTCCCCGGTCACCGCGATC
This sequence comes from Burkholderiales bacterium, assembly GCA_947474415.1. Taxonomy (GTDB): domain Bacteria; phylum Pseudomonadota; class Gammaproteobacteria; order Burkholderiales; family Burkholderiaceae_C; genus LMDS01. The sequence continues at coordinate 2,293 of CANJKD010000479.1, forward strand.
TCGTGGCCCGTCGCATCCGATTTCACGAATGCGCCGCGGCCATGGAAGAACGTGACCTTGTTCTTCTTGAACAGGTACAGGATGCCGTCGTTGTTCTGCTTCACGACGGTGTTCTTGCGCGCCAACATCTTCGGCACGTCAATAGACAGGTTCGACAAGCCGATGCCGTGGTCGGCGAAGTGGTGGCCGGCCTGCTCGAAGTGCTCGCTCGATTGCAGCAAGGCCTTCGACGGAATGCAGCCCACATTCGTGCAGGTGCCGCCCAGCGCCGCTGCGCCCTTGTCGTTGACGGCCGCGTCGATGCAGGCCGTGTTGAAGCCCAGTTGGGCCGCGCGGATGGCAGCGATGTAGCCACCAGGCCCGCCGCCGATGACGACGACGTCGAATGCTTTGCTCACGATTCAGGTCCAGTCAGTCAATCAGATGTCGAAATCAAATATCAAAGAGCAGGCGGGCCGGGTCTTCCAGCGCCTCCTTCATCGCCACCAGGCCCAACACGGCTTCGCGGCCATCGATGATACGGTGGTCGTACGACATGGCCAGGTAGTTCATCGGCCGGATCACGATCTGTCCGTTCTCCACGACGGCGCGGTCCTTGGTGGCGTGCACGCCGAGGATCGCGGCTTGGGGCGGGTTGATGATAGGCGTGGACAACATCGAACCGAAGGTGCCGCCATTGCTGATCGAGAATGTGCCGCCGGTCAGGTCGTCGAGCGACAGCTTGCCTTCGCCAGCGCGTTTGCCGTACTCCGAGATCTTCTTCTCGATGTCGGCGAAGCTCATCTGGTCGGCATTGCGCAGAATCGGCACGACCAGACCGCGCGGCGAACCCACCGCGATGCCGATGTCGAAGTAGCCGTGGTAGACGATGTCGTTGCCGTCGA
>CANJKD010000480.1 GCA_947474415.1 Burkholderiales bacterium
GGATTCATGGCGGTTGTTCTTTCTCGGCGTGCCGATTCCCGTCATCATCCGCATCGCGTTGTTAATTCATCGAGCCCGCTTCAGAATCCGGCAACCGCACCGAAATGACAAACACCATGGCCGCTGCAACCCGCATCGAACGCCCGTCTCTCGCCCTGCTGGGCTTCGAACCCTGGCGCGCCGCGTACGAGTTCGCGTCGCACAAGCTGGGGCGCAAGGACCGCCCGGTGGCACCGGGCGATGGCCACCCCGTCATCATCTTTCCCGGCATGGCCAGTGACGGCACGGCCACGGCGCCCTTGCGCAAGCATTGCGAATCGCTTGGCTACAAGGCCTTCGACTGGGGGCGTGGCTTCAACACCGGGCCGCAAGGCGACATCGACGAATGGGTCGCAGACCTGGCGGCCCACACCGCCCGCATGCTCGGCCCGTTCGACCAGAGCGCCACGCTGATCGGCTGGAGCCTGGGTGGGCTGTATGCCCGCGAAGTCGCCAAGCGGCTCGGGCCGAAGGTGCGGCAGGTCATCACCATCGGCACGCCTTTCAACGCCAGCGCCGACCACACCAACGTCGGCTGGATCTTCCGGCTGCTGAACGGCGCATCACCGAAGTTCGAGCCCGCCATGAGCGCCCGCCTGCGGCGCGCGCCCGATGTGCCCACCACCTCCATCTACAGCCGCTCCGACGGCGTGGTGGCATGGCAGACCTGCCTGCACGACGATGCGTCGCACGAGGTGCAAGACGTGGAAGTGCGCGGCAGCCACATCGGCCTGGGCTGGAACCCGGCGGTGCTGCGCGTGGTGGCCGACCGGCTCGCGCAGCGGCCGGGCCATTGGCGGCCTTACGTTGGCGCAAGCGCTGCCGCCAGCGCCAGGCAAGCCTGAACCGAAACGGTCGACAGCTTCGTGGCACGCAGCACCAACACGGCGTTCGTGCCGCCGAAGGCGAACGAGTTCGACCGCATCGTGCGCAGCGCCAACCCCTCGCGGGCGGCATTCGGCACATCGTCGAGATCGCAGGCCGGGTCAGGCCTGGCCTGGCCAGCTGCGTGGTCGGCAAGGCCACGCGGTGCTGCAGGGCCAGCAACGACAGCACGCATTCCAGCGCACCGGCCGCACCCAGCAGGTGGCCATGCAAGGCCTTCGTCGCGCTCACCGGGATGTGCACGGCGCGCTCGCCGAACACCGCCTTGATGGCCGAGGGCTCGGCCGCATCGTTGGCCTGCGTGCCGGTGCCGTGGGCGTTGAGGGCGTCGATGTCGGCCGCATCGATCTGCGCCGACTGCAGCGCCGCGCGCATCGCGTCCGCCTGGCCATGCGCGCTCGGCTTGGTGATGTGGCCGGCATCGGTACACCGGCCGTAGCCCAGCAACTCGCTGCGGATGAACACGCCGCGCGCCACCACGACGTCCCAGCGCTCGAGCATCAGCATGGCCGCGCCTGCGCCAAGCACGATGCCACTGCGGTCGGCCGAGAACGGCTTGCAAGAGGCAGAAGGGTCGTCGCCATCGAAGGGCACGGTGGCGGCCAACGGCGCGGTGATGCGGTCGGCAAACGGTACCGTCAGCCGTTGCACTGCGGAGCGGCCGGCGTGCGCGTTGCGGTACACCTCGGCCACGCCGCTGCCGAGCGGCGAGACCACGCCGATGCCGGTGACGGCCACACGCCTCATGAAGTTCGCTGCACCGCTTCCAACGGCACCTTCAATGCGGCCGAAGTGAAGCTGCCAGCCGGCGACTCGCGCGTGCCCGTGTCGTCTTCGCAGTCAACTTCGCAAAGGCCTGGCCAGGGACCTGTTGAGCACACTCGCCGCGCGTGCCGGCAGCTGCCCCGGGCACGGCGTGAACCACGAAAAGGAAGCGTTCACCGGGCGGCTGGTCGTCAGCCCGGTGCTGGCGGGCCGGGCCCTGACGCTGCACTACACCGCGCTCGGCCTCGACGGGCAGAAGCTGCACGAAGAGTTCACGCTGCTTTCCCAGTCGGACCAAGGCGGCCTGTGCTTGTGGCCGGTGATGGCCGAGTTGCCCGCGGTCATGCCGTACCAGGCCTTGGCAGACCCCGCCGCCGCGGGTGACAGCGTGGCGCTGGTCTTCTCCTGCGGGCGACGCGATCGCTTCCGCGAAGAGATCGGCATCGATTGCCGGGCCGATGGCGCCAACCCGTGCCGCCGGCATGCGCCAGCGCCGCCGCTTACGATGGCCGCATGTCCGCAACGCCCCGCCCGGCCACGCCGCCCCGCTGGCCCCTGCTGCAACCGGCGGCTCGGGTGCGGGCGCGCTTCCAGCGCTGGCTGAGCGCGCGGCTCCAGCCCACCGACACGCTGCTGCTCACGCAGCGCAACGTCTACATCCTGCCCACCCGCGCCGGCTTCATGTTCGGCGCGACGCTGCTGGTGCTGTTGCTCGCATCGGTCAACTACCAGCTCAACCTCGGCTATGTGCTGACCTTTCTGCTCGCCGGCAGCGGCGTGGTGGCCATGCACCTCACGCATGCCACCTTGCGCGGGCTCACGCTGCACCTGAAGCCCGTGGCTGCCGTGTTCGCGGGCGACGCCGCTGTGCTCGACGTGGTGCTGACCAGCCCCGGCAGCGCACGCTTCGGCATCGGCCTGAAGGTGGCGGGCACTGCAGACAGCACGCTGACCTGGATCGACGTGCCTGCGCTCGGCCAGGCCCACGCGCAGGTCAGCTTCGTGCCGGCCACACGTGGCTACCACACGGCCCCGACGCTGAGCGCCGAGACGCGCTTCCCGCTCGGCCTGTTCCGCACCTGGACGGTCTGGCGCCCGGCGGCGCGGCTGCTCGTCTACCCGGAGCCGGAGTACCCGGCCGCGCCCTTGCCGATGGCGCGTGCGGTGCCCGGCGGGCCGACCCGCGCGCACAGCGCTGATGGTGGCGAGGTGGAAGGCGTGCGGGCCTACCGGCGCGGTGACCCGCCGAAGCTCGTCGCCTGGAAGAAGGCCGCGAGGGCGATGGAGGCGGGTGGTGACCTGGTGAGCCGCGACACGCAAACCTCGGCCCAGCGCCAGCTCTGGCTTGAATGGCAGGCCTGCGCCCCACTGGGGCCCGACGCGCGCCTGTCGCGGCTGACAGCCTGGACACTCGCCGCGCATCGCGCCGGCGCCGACCACGGCCTGCGCCTGCCTGGCGTCGAGCTTGCGCCGGCCAGTGGCGAA
>CANJKD010000481.1 GCA_947474415.1 Burkholderiales bacterium
GTTGACCGGCTGTTCGAGCACTGCCGCAATGGCCTTGTAGTCGAGCCCATCGATTTCGCGCATCAAAGCGCCCGGCGCTGCACCTCGGGCAGCGCTGCCAATTCGGCGTCGATGCGTTCAAACAGCTGGTGCGCCATGGCTTCCTCTTCGGGGCTCGGTGCCACCCCGAGCCTGTCGAGGTCGCCGGCCTCATCGGGCAACTGAATCGGTCGATCGTCCTGCCGGTTCTGCGCACTGCGCAGGTAGCTGCGGGCGGCGTTGCGGGCGATCGTGAACAGCTAGGCGGCGAAATCGCCGTCGGGCTTGAAGCTTGGCAACGCAACAAAAACACTCAAGAAAACCTCCTGCGTCAGTTCTTCGGTGATTCGATCTTCATGCACCAGGCGCCGTACCGTTGCTGCCACCCGCCGCTGGTACTTCACCACCAGCACCTCGAACGCCACCATCTCGCCCTGCCGCGCCCGCGCCACCAGGGCCGCGTCGATTCCTCCTGCAAGTTGAGCTTCGCTCAACTGCGCCTCCCGGCAACACGCAATGGGCCAACTGCCGGCTGCTGCTCCGGCAAGTGATGGCATGCGTCTCCAGACCGGCTTCCAAGCCATGAATAACGCGTCGGCAAGGCAAAAGTTGCGGCGCCGGTCGATAATTTTTCGACACGGAAAAAATCAGGCGCTCGCATGCAACTCTGCCGTCTCTCTGACGTAAGGATAAGAACAAGACACCACGACAGAAAGCAAGGGAATGCCAATGAACCACCAAACAGAACTCAGTCCTGGCAGTGTACTGACGTACCGGTCGGCGCCGCGCATTGCCGTCATCGGCGCCGGCATCGGCGGCCTGACCTGCGCACGTGAATTGCATCTGCGCGGCTGCGAGCCCGTCGTCTTCGAGGCCAGCGGGCGCCTGGGTGGCCGTTGCAGTTCGCGCAGCACCAGCGTCGGGTGGTTCGACGACGGCGCGCAGTCCATTGGCGGGGCCACGCGGCTGGGGGCCTACGCCGTGCAACGCCCGGGTGAGCTGGCCGCCCTCCACCCCTGGACTGTGCCGGCAACGCCCACCGAAGACGAGCGCAAGGGCAGGGACTGGGACAAAGATGAAAATGAAGCGGATGCAACCCGAACCCTGAAGTTGATGGGCGCGGTCGGCGTGCCGTCGATGCTTGCGCTTGCCCATGCCGTCGCACGGCCTCTTGAGGTTCGGCTGCACACTTCGATTCAGCAGGCCTGGCGGCGTGGCGCCACCTGGGTGCTGCGTGACTCGGCAGGCGAAATCGACGAAGCCTTCGAGGCCGTCGTGCTCGGCATCCCGGCGCCACTGGCCCTGCCGCTCGCACGCGAGTCAGCCGGGTTGGCGGCGGCACTCCGTGCGGTGCGTTACCGCAGCCGGTGGGTGCTGCTGCTCGGGTCAGAGCGCGCTGTCAACCTGCCTGGGTACCGTGAGTTTCAAGGCAGCCCCATCGAAAGGGTTGCTGCCATGCACAGCAAGCCGGGGCGCTCCTCCACCATGCCGCAACGCTGGTTTGTCGAAGCCGACGAGCGCTGGTCTTTTCAGCACGCGCATGAAGATGCCGAAACGGTGGCAGATTTGCTGCTCGACAACTTCCGCTCGCATGCAGGCCGCTCGGTCAAGCCAAATTTTCTCTGCGCCCACCAATGGCAGCACGGCTTCGTTGAAGCGCCAGCCGCGATGCCCGGGCAACCGGAATGCCTGTGGGATGACAAGATGCGGCTCGGCGTGTGCGGCGATAGTGTCGTGGCCAGCCAGATTGACCGGGTCCACCGCAGCGGGTTGGCGATGGCGGTACGGGTGGCCGAGGGGTTGATGCGTCGCCGCGAGCGCAGCGCCATGGGCACGCCGGACCGTGGTTCGCGCAAAGTCTTCGAGGCGCAGGCCGCCCACAGTTGAAAGTTTTTCCCCGACGGCTCGCACCTCCTGATCAAGGCCAATACCCCATGACTTCGCGCAACCTCCAGACCTGCCGCCACGACCCCGATGTACTCAAGCCGCGCCCCGGGCTGCCGAGGGTCCGCGACCTGATCGTGGACACGGCGCAGTTCTTCAAGCGGTACGACCCGATCGAGCCTTGCTTCGCCAGCGATGCGCCGCAGCCTGAGAAGAAGCACCGGCAGTTCCCCACCAGCCCGACCGGCATGGTCAAGGAATCGATGATCGGGAGGGCCGTCCGAAGGGGTCTGAAGATCGACATGCCACGTGTTGTAGCGCGCACCCGAAACACCGTCACCGAAGCTGACCGCCCGCTGCCGGCGGCACTGATTGCCGATCTGCGCACCGATCACGCCGGCGAGAGCGGCGCCGTGATGATCTACCGAGGCATCCTGGTCGCCACCCGGGATGCCGGCGTGCGTCACTTTGCGCAGGCGCATCTCGCCACCGAGGCGCGCCATCTGGCCCAGATCGAGGCGTTGCTGGCGCCACCGCACCGCAGCCGGCTGCTGCCGCTGTGGCGCATCGCCGGCTGGCTGACGGGTGCGTTGCCCGCGTGGGCCGGCCCGCGGGCTGTGTACGCGACCATCGAGGCCGTCGAGACCTTCGTCGACCGACACTACGCCGAGCAAATCGTTTCGATCGACCGGCACGACCCCGGCCACAGTGCACCGCCGCTGCAGGCGCTGCGTGCGCTGCTGCAGGCCTGTCGCGGTGACGAAATCGCGCACCGCGACGAAGCCGCCGCACTCTTCGCGTTGAGCGGGAAGCCGCCCACCCTGGCATTGCGCGCATGGGTCTGGTCTGTCGGGGCAGGCTCGCGAGTGGCCGTGAAGATTTGCCGGAGGGTTTGAAGCATGGTCACCGACAAGCCTTCAACCGTGCCGGCCAGCACCATCCGCAGCGATGAAGTCGAACGCTTCAATCGTCTGGCAGCGACCTGGTGGGACAGCGTCGGGCCGATGCGCCCTCTGCACGTCATCAACAGCTTGCGACTGGGTTATGTGCTCGAACAGATCGCGCGCCGCTTCGGGCGCCCGCTGGATGACCTGACCGGGCTTCAAGTTGCCGACATCGGTTGCGGTGCCGGCCTGATGTGCGAGCCCCTGGCCATCCGTGGGGCCCAGATGGTGGGCGTGGATGCCGCCGCCAAGAGTATCGCTGCTGCGCGGCTGCATGCGAACGATGGCCGCTTGCACATCGACTACCGCGTTGGCGA
>CANJKD010000482.1 GCA_947474415.1 Burkholderiales bacterium
CGCGGGCGCAGATCGAGGCCGCCTTCAGCTTCGTGCGCGACGACTGCACGCTGCATCTGATCGAGCCCGTGGCCACCGCGCAGGACTTCGCCGCGATGATCGCCGAGATGCCCGACCACCCGCGGCTGGGCGAATTGCTGGTGGCCGTGGGTGCGATCACACAGGCGCAGCTGCAGCAGGGCCTGGCCGTGCAATCGGAAGCCGCCGTGCAGACTGGCCACACCGCCCCGCTGGGCGAGATCCTGCAGGCCAACGCCGGTGTCAGCCCGCATGTCGTGGCCGCCGCCCTGCAAAAGCAGAACAAGCAGCGTGATGGCAAAGCCAGCGCGCCCGCTGCCGACGACAACCGCTTCATCCGCGTGCACGCTGACAAGCTCGACTCGGTCATCAACCTGCTGGGCGAACTCGTCATCGCCAGCGCCGGCGCCGGGCTGCTGGCGCGCCAGACGCGCCAGGGCAGCCTGATCGAAGCCAACCAGCAGATCGGCACCCTGGTCGAAGAGATCCGCAACGGCACGCTGCAGTTGCGCATGGTGCCGATCGGCGAGACCTTCTCGCGCTTTCGCCGCGTCGTGCGCGACACCGCCTCCGAGCTGGGCAAGGATGTGCTGCTGGAGATCGTCGGCGGCGATACCGAGCTCGACAAGTCGGTCGTCGAACGCATCGCCGACCCGCTGATGCACCTGGTGCGCAACGCGCTGGACCACGGCCTGGAAACGCCCGAGCAGCGCGTCGCAGCGGGCAAGCCGGCGCAGGGCACGCTGACCATCAGCGCCTGCCACGAATCGGGCAGCATCCTGATCGGCATCCACGACGACGGCCGCGGCATCGACCGCGAGCGGGTGCTCGCCCGCGCCTGGGAGCGCGGCCTGGTCGAGCAGGGCGTGACACCGCCCGACGCCGACATCCTCAAGCTGATCTTCGAGGCCGGCTTCTCGACCGCCGAGAAGGTCACCAACCTCAGCGGCCGCGGCGTCGGCATGGACGTCGTGCGCCGCAACATCGAAGCCCTGCGCGGCTCGGTGACGATTTCCAGCGATGCCGGCCAGGGCTCGCACATTGCCATCCGGCTGCCGCTCACGCTGGCCATCATCGACGGCTTCCTGGTCGGTGTCGGGCCGTCGAAGTTCATCTTCCCGCTCGACGCGGTGGTCGAGGTCATCGAGACCCGGCCCACCGCCAGCGCGGTCGACGCGCGCGGCCGCAGCGTGGTCGAGCTGCGTGGCCAGGTGCTGCCGGTGGTGAGCCTGCGCGCGCTCTATGCGCTCGACTCGGCCGAGCCCGAACGCAGCAGCGTGGTCGTGATCCGATCAGGCGGCGTGCGTTACGGCGTGATGGTCGACCAGTTGCTCGGCCAGCACCAGACCGTCATCAAACCCCTTGGCCGCATGTTCCGCAGCTTGCGCGGCATGTCGGGCTCTTCGATTCTTGGCAACGGTGAAGTGGCGTTGATTTTCGACGTCAGCTCACTGGGCCAACTGGCGGCGGTCGAGACGGGCGGGCGCGCCACGCGCGCCGAGCCCGCCACGGCGCGTGGCGCCATCAAGGAACCGCAGGCCTGAGAGCCTGATCCCCGGTTCTGCTCCACCGCCCTCGCCCGTTTGTCCTGAAGGGACCCACCATGCTCACTCCGTCCCAGATTTCTCTCGTCCAGGGCAGCTTCGCGCAAGTCGCCCCGATTGCCGACGCCGCTGCCGAGATGTTCTATCGCCGGCTGTTCGAGCTCGACCCCACGCTGAGCCGCCTGTTCAAGGGCGACATGAAGCAGCAGGGCAAGAAGCTGATGCAGATGATCGGCGCCGCGGTGCGCGGCCTCGACGATCTGGCCAAGCTGGTGCCCGTGGTGCAGCAGCTCGGCGTTCGGCACAACGGCTACGGCGTGCGTCCAGAACACTACGACAAGGTCGGCGCCGCACTGCTTTGGACACTGGAGAAGGGCCTCGGCCCGGCATTCACGCCCGATGTGCGACAGGCCTGGACAGCGGTCTACGGGGTGCTCGCGCAAACCATGAAAGCGGCCGCCGTGCAGGCCGCGCCCTCCCTTGCCGCGCCATCCTGGCGACCTTCAACGCCCACACCCACCCGCTTGAGCGCCTCGCCCCAACACTCGAATCAAGGAACTTCCATGTCAGCCATTCAAACCCACAGCGGCCGGCTCAAGGCCGCCATCGCCATCACCCTTGTTCCGCTCGGCCTGGGCGCAGTGCTCAGCGCCGCCGGCATCATCGGCCCCGTCGTACTCGCGCTATTGGGGGTTGGCAGTGCAGCGGGTGCCGTCTGGGCCTACCTGTGCGGCGTCGCGCTGCAGCGCGACCTGGCCGCCGCCGCGGCCGAACAGGCCCAAAGCCAGGCCCTGAACGAAGCCCTGGCTGAAATGCAGCGCCAGCACGAGGCCGGTGCCATCAACCACATGGTGGATGCCGGCCGCCTGCGCGGCGTGACATCGGCCACCGCCCAGGGCATCAACGACCTGGTGCAGTCGCATATCAATGTGAAGATGAAGATCGTCGAAGTCGTCACCGCCTACGCCGGCGGCAACCTCGAAGTGCCGATGGACCGCCTGCCCGGCCTGAAGGCCAAGATCACCGAGGCCATCGACAAGGTGCAAGCCAACCTGAAGTCCAATGCCGCTGAATCGGAGCGCACCCAGCGCATCAAGAACGCGCTGGACAAGTGCAGCACCAACGTGATGATCGCCGACGCGGAAAACCACATCATCTACATGAACGAGACGGTCACGGCGATGATGCAGGGCAACGAGGCCGAGCTGCGCAAGAGCCTGCCGAACTTCAATTCACGCGAGTTGATCGGCGCCAACATCGACGTCTTCCACAAGAACCCGGCGCACCAGCGCGGCATGTTGTCGGCGCTGAAGACCACCTACAAGACCCAGATCGATGTCGGGGCGCTGAAGTTCGGTTTGATCGCCAACCCGATCGTCGGCGCCAAGGGTGAACGTGTCGGCACCGTGGTCGAGTGGGCCGACAAGACGGCGGAAATCGCCGCCCGTGAAGCCGAGCTCAAGGTCGCGGCCGAGAACACGCGCATCAAGAACGCGCTCGACAAGTGCACCACCAACGTGATGATTGCCGACGCCAGCAACCACATCGTCTACATGAACGAAACGGTGACGGCGATGATGCAGCGCAACG
>CANJKD010000483.1 GCA_947474415.1 Burkholderiales bacterium
AGGTCTTGAGCGCGAAGATCATCATCACGCCGGGGCTGAAGATCTGCCCCAGCGTGCGCGTGAAGCCGGGAAAGGCCGACAAGCGAAAGCCGTACACCGAAAGGTAGGCCAGCAGCATCGCCAGCAGGCAGCTCACCGCCGCCAGCAGCAGCACCGCGAAGCTGCCGGCCACCACGCGCGGCATCAGTTCAAAGCGCAGCGGGTCGATGCCGGCGCGCTGCAAGGCGTCGAACTCGCCGCGTGCGCGCATCTGCGCCAGCTCGGCCGCTGCGGGCAAGGTGCAGCGCAGCGCCACGAACAGCGCGGCGCTGAGCGGGATCAGCTCCAGCACCAGCACCCGCACCACCATCTCGATCGCGTATTGCGACAAGCCATAGCTGAGCGAGGTGACGACGACGATGCGGATCAGCACCAGGCTGATCAAGGCCGAGAGCGCGGTGAACCACCGCAGGCTCGGCGCCGTGGCCAGGTAGACATGGCGCGCCAGCGCGATGCGGTTGCTGCGCTCATAGCTCGACGGCGACAGCGCCAGCACGAAGATCACCGCGCCCACATACACCACCTGCCACCAGCTCGCCGACCAGCGCGTGCCGGCGCTGCCGGCATCTCTTCCAACACTCTCGAGCACTGAGCGCCATGAACGGGTGGAGGCCATGGCGGGATGATAGGTCGGGCACCGGGCGCCGGGCCGGCAGGCGGTCTTCGGGAACAATGCATGTTTACCCGCCGCGCCAGCTTGCGGTGGGCACCGACAACCCTTGTTTCGAAGACACCTCTTGCCACCCTTGTTACGCCGCCGGACCGTTGCGCTTCCGACCCTGTGGGGCTGGGCCGTGGTCCTTGCGACCGGCCTTGGCGCCCTGGGCGCCGCCGTGATCGCACTCGCCTTCGCGGCCAACGCGTGGCTTGCACCGAACGCACCGGTGAAGGGCGCCGATGGCCGCGGTGCGCGCATCCTGATCGTCGAAGGCTGGCTCGACGAGCCCGACCTCGACCAGGCGGTTGCAGCATTCCGGCGCGGCGGCTACGAGCGCATCGTGACCACCGGTGCGCCGACAGAGACCTGGGCCGAGTGGTACCCGTGGCGCAGCTACGCCGAGCGCGCCGCCACCTACCTGAAGGCGCACGGGCTGGCCGATGCGCGCATCGACCCCGTGCCCGCGCCCGCGTCGGCCCAAGACCGCACCTTCCTCAGTGCGGTCTATGTGCGCGACTGGGCGAAGCGTTCCGGCATGGTGCTCAGCACGGTCGACCTGTTCTCCGCCGGCGTACACGCGCGCCGCTCGCGGCTGCTGTTCCAGATGGCCTTCGGGCCGGGCGTGATCGTGGGTGTGCTGTCGTCCGCACCAACCGACTTCGATGCACGGCACTGGTGGCGCAGCAGCACCGGCACGAAGTCGGTGATGAGCGAGACGCTGAGCCTGGCCTGGACGACGTGCTGCTTCTGGCCCCCGGCGCCGGGTTCGCACCAGGAACGCTGGGCGCTGCCGACGCCCTGATTGCAAGTTCGGTTCGAGGGCGCAAGGGCGCGCCGGGTTGAAACCGGCGTGCTCATCCATGTAGCATTCACTGAACCAGCCCGCGGCCGCAACGGCACATCAACGGAGCACCCATGGCAGACCCCGCATCCACCGGAAAATCAGGCAAGGTCGTGATCCGCAACATCGGCTTGCTGCTGTCGGGCGACATCGACCGGCCGCTGCTCGATGCCGACACCATCGTCGTCCATGACGGTCTGATCACCGCGGTGGGCTTTGAAGCCGACTGCGACACCGCCGAGCCCACCACGCTGATCGATGCGCGCGGCACCTGTGTGGCGCCAGGCCTGATCGACAGCCATGTGCACCCGGTGTTCGGCGACTGGACACCGCGCCAGAGCCAGCTCGGCTGGATCGAATCGACCCTGCACGGCGGCGTGACGACGATGATCTCGGCGGGCGAAGTGCACCTGCCCGGCCGACCGAAAGACATCGTCGGCCTGAAGGCGCTGGCGATCACCGCGCAGCGCGCCTTCGACAACTTCCGCCCCGGCGGCGTGAAGGTGCTGGCCGGCGCGCCCATCATCGAGATCGGCATGGTCGAGAGTGACTTCGCCGAGCTGGCTGCGGCCGGCGTGGGCCTGCTCGGCGAGATCGGCCTGGGCTCGGTGAAGGCCGGCGCCGAAGCCGCACAGATGGTGAAGTGGGCGCGCCAGCACGGCATCCAGAGCACCATCCACACGGGCGGCCCGTCCATCCCCGGCTCGGGCCTGATCGACAAGGACGTGGTGCTGGAGGCCGACGCCGACATCATCGGCCACATCAACGGTGGCCACACCTCGCTGCCCGAAGCCCATGTGTGCGAGCTGTGCGAGAAGAGCAGCCGCGCGATCGAGATCGTGCACAACGGCAACGAGCGCGTCGCCATTGCGGCAGCGCAGATGGCGCTGCAGCTGAAGTGCCCGCACCGCGTGATCCTGGGCACCGACGGGCCGGCAGGCTCGGGCGTCCAGCCGCTCGGAATCCTGCGCATGGTGGCCTTGTTGGCCAGCCTGGCGAACATCCCGGCCGAGCTGGTGTTCTGCTTCGCCACCGGCAACACGGCGCGCATCCGAAAGCTCAATTGCGGCCTGATCGAAGTGGGCCGCGACGCCGATTTCGTCTTCATGGACCGCGCCCAGCACACCGCCGGCCGCACGCTGCTGGAGAGCGTGCAATTCGGTGACATTCCCGGCGTCGGCATGGTGATGATCGATGGGCTGGTGCGTTGCGGGCGCAGCCGGAATACGCCGCCGGCGACGGAAGTGCCGGTGGTGGTGGGCGGGCATTGAAGCGAAGCCGCAGAACATCGGGTCGGGCGTGAAAGTGCACCTCCGATCGGCGACCGCCGCCGACGCGACGCTGGTGGCCGACATGCACTCGCGCAGCCGCGCGTCCGCGTACCGGGGCATGCTGAGCGACCACCACCTCGACCACGAAGCAAAGGCCGAAGCGCTGGCGCTGTGGCCGGCCAAGCTGCAGGAACCGGCCGCAGGCGCCGGCGAACTTCTGATCGCCGAACGTGAGCAGAACGCGGTGGGCTTCATCTGCATGCTCAAGCCCGATGAGCAGGGCAGCGTCTACATCGACACGCTGCACGCCATGCCCGAGCATCGGGGCTCGGGCGCTGGC
>CANJKD010000484.1 GCA_947474415.1 Burkholderiales bacterium
TCCCTGCGCTCGCTCGACAGCCGTTCGATCAACGCACCGAGGCTGCCCGCACCGGCGTCCGGCGGCAGCGCCTGACCCAGCAGCTGGCGCGCGTCGTCGGCCAGCGCAGCCACGTTCTTCCACACGCCCAGTGCCACGTCGAGTTCCGCGCCGGTCAGCGGGTAGAACTGCTGGCGCCAATAGTCTTGCGCCGCCTCGACCTGCATCGCGCCTTCGTTGGCCGTGAGTTCCTCGTCGAACAGGCAACCGCTGTCGAAGGCATGCTCGCGCAGCATGCGCTGGCACCAGGCGTCGATGGTGTGAACGGCCGCGTCGTCCATGCACTCGGCCGCCATGGCCAGGCGCCACGCGGCGCGGCTGCGGGCCGCGCCATCGGCATGGTCGGCGAGCAGGTCGATCAGGAAGGCATCGCCCGCCTCGGGCCGCGCCTCGCCGCGAAAGCAGCGCGCAGCTTCGAGCAGGCGCGAGCGAATGCGGTCAGAGAGCTCACGCGTGGCGGCGCGCGTGAAGGTCATCACGAGGATCTCGGCCGGGACCAGCGCGCGGGCAAAGGCCGTGGGTTCGCCGCTGACGTCAACGTGGCCGTGGCCGAGCACCAGGCGCAGGTAGAGCGCGGCGATGGTCCAGGTCTTGCCCGTGCCGGCGCTGGCCTCGATGAGCCGGCTGCCCCACAGCGGGAACGAAATAGCGGACAGCGTTTCAGCGCGCGTTTCAGTCATCACTGCTTCCTTCCGCCACACCGACCAGGCCGTGCGCCGCGTGCAATGCGACGGTGACGCGGCTGCGGGTCCATTCGAGCATCGGGCCGAAGACTTGCTGTGTCAGTGTGGCGAAGCGGCCATCGGCGCACAGCGTTTCGAAGTCGGGAAACAGGCGCGCGAGGCAGGCTTCCTCGACCTCGCCATGCGAACGTGCGTTGCCTTCATAGACCAGCGCAGCATCGGCACCGGTAACAAATGCAAGTGCAGTGTTGCAGGCGAGCGGCAGCGGCGCCGTCATGCCGTCGCGCCAGCATTCCAGCAGCGTGTGCAGCCAGGCCAGCGCGTCATCGGCCGGCAGGGGCCGGAACGTGACGGTCGCGTCGCGGCCCACGATCACGCCTTGCAGCGGGATGCGACAGGCACTCGCGACGAGGCTCAGCACCCAGGCCGCGACCAGCTTCTCGGGCCGCACCATGGGCCTGGCTGCGCGGGTGCACAGGCGGCTCGCCGTCAGGGCCAGCCAGACGCGGGCGCCGGGCTCGCCTGCCGCCCCCGGCCCGGCCTGCAGGCCCGTCAACCAGTCGTCGAACGCGATGCCGTCGTGCGCGATGCGCAGCGGCTCCTTCGCGACCGCCTGCGGATACACCGCCTGCACCTCGCGCCAGCGCTCGAGCATGGGCAGCAGCGCCTCGGCCAGCGCGTGCGCGCTGCGCGAACCCGGCTCGGCCAGCGGAAAACGGCCGGCACGCTGAAGCCGCGCGACCTGGCCGGCCACACGGCCGCGCAGGTCGGCGGCGGCAGCATGCGGGTGTTGTGCGATGGCCTGGATCGCTTCGTCGAGCAGCGTGTATTCGTCCAGCCCGTCAAGGCCGAAGGACTCATCGTCTTCGGCGGCTTCATCGGCGTTGCGGAACACCACGTCGAGGCGCTCGCGGAAGAACTGCTTCACCGGGTTCTTCAGGAACGCGGTGAGCGCGGCCAGGGTCAGCGGAACGTTCTCGTCGGGTTCGAAAACCGGCACCGGCAGTGATGCAGCGGCATCCGCAGGCGAGGCGTGCGCGGCGCGCCATTCGCGGGCATGGGTGAACAGGGCCTGGCCATCAGCCGGTGCCTGCGCTTGTGCGGGCCCGCCGCCCTGCCCTTCGTCCTGCCGTTCTTCCCCGGTACGACCCGCGCGCTCGAAGTAGCGACGGCTGAACGGCTGCAACGGGTGCTCGGTGGTGCGCGGGCCCAGCACCTCGCCTTGCCAACCCGCTGCGAGGTAGTCACGCAGTTGCGACACCAGCACGGAGGGCGGCTGCTCGCTGTTATCGCGCGCGCTGCGGCCGGCCCAGCTGACATACAGCACGCGGCGCGCCGACAACAAGGCTTCGAGCATCAGCTGCCGGTCGTCGTCGCGGCGCGAGCGGTCGCCGGGCCGCTGTTGGCCGGGCAGGCCCATCAGGTCGAAATCGCTGCGCGGGCTGCTGCGCGGGTAGTCGCCATCGTTCATGCCGAGCAGGCAGACCACCTCGAACGGGATGGCGCGCATCGGCAGCAAGGTGCAGAAGGTCACGCCGCCGGCCCGAAAGCGCCGGCTCAGCGATGGCTCGTCGATGCCCGCCAGCCAGGCCTCGCGCACCACCGACAAGGGCACGGGTTCATCAAAGCCCGCCGTGTCGCAGGCTTCCAGCCAGGCACGAAGGGCGTCTTGCAGTGCCGCCACGGTCAGGCGTTCGCGGTCGTCGGTGGGCACGACGAAGGCATCGATCAAGGCGCGGCCACGCTCGGCCCATTCGGTGGGTGAAGCGTGGGTCAAGGCCGCTGTCCACCAGCCGGCCAGCGCATCGACGAGCGCCGCCAATGAGCCAGCGATAGCCGCTTCGAGCCCGCCGACTTCCGGGTACGGTTCGATGCCCTGAAAGCCACCGCCCTCATCTTCATTCGCTGCCCCGCTCGCGTAGCCCAGCAACATGCGGCGCAGCCCGAACAGCCAGGTGTTCTGGTCACCGCAGGCTTGCAGCCCCAGGGCCGCGCGTTGTTCGGTGTTCAGGCCCCAGCGGATGCCGGCGCCTTCCATCCACAGCGCGAGCCTGGGCAGGTCTTGCGCTTCCACGCCGAAGCGCTGCGCCACGGCCGGCACGTCGAGCAAGTCACGCAACTCGGTCTGGCGGCAGCGCTGCTGCGGCAAGCGCAGCAGCCCCTCGAAGGCCACCAGCAGCGGGTTGTTGCCGCGCTCGGTCAGGTCGGCGATGTCGAACGGGATGAAGCGGGCGTCGCCACGCGGGTACTGGCCGAACACCGAACGAATCGCGGGCGCGAACGCGGCGATGGCGGGCACCATCACGACGATCTCGCGCGGCTGCAGCGGCCGACCCTCGGGCGGATCGGCTAGCAAGGCCAGCAGTTGGTCGTGGAGGATCTCGACCTCGCGCTGCACCGAGTGGGCGATGTGAAACACGATCGA
>CANJKD010000485.1 GCA_947474415.1 Burkholderiales bacterium
CGCCTGGACCGGCGAGGCAGCAGCTGGCTTCTGGGGCCTGGGGCTGCGTTACCTGAAGGCGCCGGCCTCGTTGATCGGTGGCGCGGTGTCGCAGGCGCTCTACCCGCGGTTGGTCGGCGCATCGCCCGATCAGTCCCGCGCGGCCGTGCGCCGCGTGATGGCCACGCTCGCTCTGGTCGCACTGCCGCTGGTGTTGGTGCTGATCATGTTCGGTCCCGACCTCTTCGCACTGGCCTTCGGCGAGCGCTGGCGCGAGGCCGGCGTTCTGGCCCGTGCCCTGGCGCCTTACATCGGTATGCACTTCATCGCGTCGCCACTCGCGGTCGTCACGCTGGCTTGGCGCGCGCAGGCCTGGGCACTCAAACTTGCGCTGGTCGGGCAACTGATGTTCATCGGTGCGCTCGCCGTGGGGCTGAGCCTGGGCGGGTTGCAGGCCGGCGCGTGGGCCGTGTCGGCAGCGATGCTGCTCTACTTCGGCTGGTACTTCTGGGCGCTGGCCACATGGAGGAACGTTCCCGATGTCGATGCCGTTTAGGTCCTGGGCGAATCGTTTGCGGAGGATGCTGGCGCAAGCCTTGCTGTTCCGCGTCGTTTTCGGCGAACGCACGCGTGACGGTCGGCCACTGCCGCTGACGCGCATCTCGCCGAGTACCTGTCTTGAGCACGAGGAAGGGTTGGTGCTGGCCGACGACGTGTTCATCGGTCACTTCAACCTGATCGAGGCGCGCCAGGGCGTACGCATCGACACCGGCGTGCAGATCACGAATTTCGTCAGCATCGTTACGCACAGCTCGCACCGCAGTCTGCGCCTGATGGGCCATGACTATGGCGCGGTGCCGGTCGAACAGCGCCCGGGCTTCATCGCCGGGCCGGTGCACATCGGCGCGTTCAGCTTCATCGGTCCGCACTGCCTGATCGAGGCCAACACGCGGATCGGAAAGGGTTGCCTGGTTCGATCGCACAGCCGCGTGCGCGGCGAGTTCCCGGACTTCGCCGTCATATCCGGCAACCCGGCGGTGATCGTGGGAGACACGCGCGATGGCGACGCGGTGCTGTTGGCGGCGCATCCCGAGTGGCGCGATCGCTATACCGCCTGGGCCGGTGATCTGAGCTCGGCGCCCGAACGGCGCAAGGGTTGACGCATGCGCATTGCGTTGATCGGCGATGCGCAGAGCCCGCACCTGCTGAAGTGGGCACGCGCGCTGAGCGCTGCCGCCGACGTGGACCTGTGGGTCGCGTCGAGCCGAGGTTTTGCATCCGGCTTCGATGGGGTGGTGCCGATCGATCGTCGCCTGGCGCTGAACTTCGACTCGTCGCGCGCCGGCGGCAACGTCGCGCTGCTGGCGTCGCTGCCCCGGCTGGGCGTATGGCTGCGGCGCGTGGACGCCGATTGGCTGCACGCGCACTACCTCACCTCGCACGCCACCTTGGCCTGGCTGGCGAAGCGGATGTGGCGGCTGCGCGGCCGCATCGTCGGCTCGGCATGGGGCAGCGACATCCTGCTCACGCCCGACCGGTCTTGGGCCTATCGCTGGCTGACCCGACGCGTGCTGCGGGCCTGTGTGCTCGCGACGAGCGACTCACTTTCCATGGCTGCGCGCATGCGGGAGTTGGGCGCGGGCGAAGTGATGACCTTCCCTTTCGGGCTGGAGGACTTGCCGCCGGAATCTGGGCCCAAGGACCCGTGGCTGTTCTTCGCCAATCGTGGCCT
The DNA here is from genome assembly GCA_947474415.1 of Burkholderiales bacterium. Lineage (GTDB taxonomy): Bacteria > Pseudomonadota > Gammaproteobacteria > Burkholderiales > Burkholderiaceae_C > LMDS01. The sequence continues at coordinate 1,712 of CANJKD010000485.1, forward strand.
GGAGCCGCTGTACCGACCGGAGCGCGTGCTGGCCTTGTTCGCCGAGGTGGCGATCTTGCATCCCGAAGCCCGCCTGGTCGTCGCGAACGACGGATCGCTGGCGGCCACGCTGCCCGCAGTGGCGCTCGGCCACGGATTGACGGTGGGCCCGGTCGACGACGGCGCGCAGATCCAGTTTGTCCGTCGGCTGGGGCCTCAGGAACAGGCCGGTTGGTACGCGCGTGCGCGCTGGTACGTCAGCCTGCCGAGCAGCGACTCGGTGTCGGTGTCGGTTCTCGAGGCGATGGCGTATGGCTGCCTCCCGCTGCTGTCGGACCTGCCTGCGAACCGGGAACTCGTTCGAGACGGCGAGAACGGACTGATCGTGTCCGAAGCGGGCCTGGACGTCGTCGCGCTGCAGGGGCTGCTCGGGCGAGCCGAGCGCGTCGCTCGGGGCAATCGCGATTGGGTCGCGCAGCACGGTTTGTTCGCGCCCGCAGTGGCCCTCTTTCTGCGGCGGCTGTGTGAGCTTTCGCCGCCATGAACATTCTGCTCATCAACCACTACGCCGGCTCGCCGCGCGACGGCATGGAGTACCGGCCGTATTACCTGGCGCGCGAGTGGGTGCGCGCTGGACATCGCGTTCAGATCGTCGCGGCCTCGTACTCGCATGTGCGCAGCCGCCAGCCGGTGGTCGGCGCGCAGGCGCTCGACGAGGTGATCGACGGCATCGCCTACCGCTGGCTGCCCACGCCGCCCTACGTCGGCAACGGTGTCGGTCGGGTGAAGAACATCTGGGCCTTCCTGAGCCGGCTCTGGCGCGAATCGCCATGGCTGGCGCGCGAGTTCGAGCCCGACGTCGTGATCGCCTCCAGCACCTACCCGCTCGACATCTGGGTCGCGCGCCGCATCGCGCGACTGGCCGACGCGAAGCTGGTCTACGAGGTGCATGACCTGTGGCCGGCGTCGCCGATCGAACTCTCGGGCATGTCTGCGCGCCACCCTTTCATCATGCTGTGCCAGAAAGCCGAGCACGACGCCTACCGCGACGCCGACGTGGTGGTGTCGATGCTGCCCTGCGTGGCCGATCACATGCAGGCGCATGGGCTCGATTTGCGCAAGCTGCACATCGTGCCGAACGGCATCGCGCTCGATGAGTGGCAGGGTGAGCCGGCGCCGCTCGCCACCGACCTGGCCGCGCAGCTCGATGTGTTGCGGGCTGCTGGCCACACTGTCGTTGGCTATGCCGGTTCGCACGGCCTGCCGAACGCCCTCGATGTGTTGTTGGATGCCGCCGCGCTGATGCGCGACGAGCCGATCAGCTTCGTGCTCGTCGGTGATGGCCACGAGAAGGCACGGCTCGCGCAGCGCGTGCGCGACGAAGAGCTGCATCATGTGCTCATGCTCGCGCCGGTCGCGAAGGCGCAGATTCCTGCCTTGCTGCAGCGGTTCGAC
>CANJKD010000486.1 GCA_947474415.1 Burkholderiales bacterium
CACCGACGTGCCGTTCATCTACACCCAGCCCCAACTCGCGGGCGGCCTCGCGATGACGCCCGACGCCTACGCCAAGGTGTTGCGCAAGATGCTGTCGGGCGGGCTGCGGATCGGTGCGCTGCTGGGCACCGGCCCGGTGTGCACGAACCCGCTGACCTGCGGCACCGACCAGGCCGTCTTCACGCCGATCCCGACGACGGAGAGCTGGCACTATTCGGTTGCCCACTGGGTGGAAGACGACCCGGTGGTTGGCGACGGCGCGTTCAGCAGCCCCGGCGCGTTCGGCTTCTACCCGTGGATCGATGCGAGCAAGACCTACTACGGCGTGCTCGCCCGGGTGGCGCAGAACGGGGCGTTCCCGTCGGTGCAGTGCGGCCGGTTGATCCGCAAGGCCTGGCTGACCGGCACGGCCCGATAGGCCGCGCTCAGGCCGATGATGCTGGCTTGCCCGCCAGCGTGCGAAGCAGTGGCGCCGCAACGAGGCGCCCGACCTCGATGCCGTTCCAGTTCGTCAAGGTCGCGTCGCTGAGCGAACGCATGAACTGAGCATCTTCGTTGCCGAGCGCGACGCAGGCTTCGATCACCGCCGCCATTACGACCTCGCAGGCGCGTGCGTTGTTGCCGTCGTCGATCTTGATCGCCACGCCCAGGCCGCGTTCCGGCAGCGCGGCGCAGAACACGCCTTCGGCGCCGACCTTGCAGAACACGCGCTCGCCCAGCCGCTCCATCACGCGGGTGTCGAAGCGGCCGCTGCCGGCCACCATGAAGGGTGCACTCGCGACCGCCGCGCGCAGGCGCTTGGCCGCCGCTGCGTGGCCTTCGCTCAGGCCGATGCCGGTACCGACGCGCGCGAAGGCCAGCGCGAGCTTGCGCAGCGGCACCGCGAAGGTCGGGATCGAACAGCCGTCAACGCCTTGTGGGGTGTGGGCCAGGTCGTGGCCGGTGGCGGCCTGCAGCGCGGCCGTCACCTCGCGCATCACCGGGTGGCCGGCCTTCACATAGCCGCGCACGTACTGGCGCAGGTTCAGGCCACCGGTGCCATCGTGCAGCGCACACGCCAGGCACACGAAGCCGGCGTGCTTGCCCGAGCAGTTGTTGTTCAACGCATCCGGCTCGCGGCCCTGCATCGCGAGCACGCGCGAGGCGGTGTCGAGGTAAGGCCAGTGCGTGCCGCATTCGAGTGCACTGGCATCGAGCCCGGCCTTCGCGAGCATGCGTGCGGCCGTTTGCGCGTGCAGGTCTTCGCCGTTGTGCGAGGCGCAGGCGAGGGCGAGTTCGGCATCGGTCAGCCCGAGTCGGTCGGCCGCGCCGCTGGCGACCAGGGGCAGCGCCTGCAGAACCTTCACCGCCGAGCGCGGAAAGATCGGCCGGTCGATGTCGCCCAGCGAGGCCAGCACGCCACCGTCGGCGTCGAGCACCGCCACCGCGCCGCAGTGGAACGATTCGATCACGTCGCGGCGCATCACGTTGACGAGAATGGGGTTCATCGGCGCACTTTAGCGCGGTGTGGCGCCGTGACAATCATCGCCACATGTCCGCCACCGCCTTCGCCCTCGTCATCACCGCCGCACTGCTGCATTCGATCTGGAACATCGCGGCCAAGAAGGCGGGCGGCGACGACCGTTTCGCGCTGATCGCCTGCGTGCAACTGCTCGTGCTGTGGGCGCCCGTCGGCCTGTGGTTCGGCTGGGGCGTGCTGCCCGGATGGCACTGGCGCGAATGGGGCGTGGTGCTGGGCAGTGCGGTGCTCCACCTCGTGTACTTCCAGACCCTGCTGCGCGGCTACCGGCTGTCGGACCTGACGGTGGTGTACCCGGTGGCGCGCGGCACCGGGCCGCTGCTGAGTTCGATCGGCGCGGTGCTGCTGCTCGGCGAGGCGATGAGTGCGGTGGGCGTGGCCGGTGTCGCGGCGGTCACGTTCGGCGTCTTCTTCATTGCCGGCGGCCCCGCGCTGTGGGCCAAGGCGCATGACCCGTCGCAGCGCGCGCGGGTGCAGGCCGGGCTCGCGTACGGCGCGGCCACGGGTGCGCTGATCGCGGGCTACACGCTGGTCGACGGCTATGCGGTGAAGACGATGCTGTTGGCGCCTGTGCTGATCGACTACATCGGCAACCTGTTTCGCCTGCCCTTCCTGCTGCCCGCCGCGCTGCGCGACCGGCGGGCGTTCGCGCAGGCCTGGCACGCGCAGTGGCGCTACGCGCTGGTGGTGGCAGTGCTCGGCCCGCTCGGTTATGTGCTGGTGCTGTACGCGGTGCGGTTGGCGCCGCTCAGCCACGTAGCCCCGGCGCGCGAGGTGTCGATGCTGTTCGCGGCACTGGTTGGCGGCCGCCTGCTGGGCGAGGGCGAGCGGGGCCTGCGCATTGTTGGCGCGCTGTGCATCGGCTGCGGTGTGGCGGCGCTGGCGTTAGGGTGAGCAGCATCACAACAGCCACCAGCATTGCCATGAACAGATCGCTGCGCTTCGCCATCGTCTGCCTCTGCGGGTTGTGTGTGGGCGCCTGCATGCATGCGCCCCCGGCGCCACCGCAACCGCCTTTGCAGGCGCTCCTCACCGCGATGCGTTCGCGCCCGCTCGTGCTGCTGGGCGAGGTGCACGACAACGCCGCCCAGCACGTGCTGCGCGCCCAGGCCCTGCGCCTGCTGCTCGAAGGCGGCGCACGGCCGGCACTTCTGATGGAGCAGTTCGATCGCGAGCGCCAGCCCGACATCGCCCGCGTGCTGGCACGCACAGGCGCTACCGCCGATGAGGTCATCGCCGCAGGCGCACCTGAAGCCGGCGCGATGTCGGGCTGGGACTGGGCCTTGTACCGCCCCTATGTGGCGCTCGCGCTCGACTACCGCTTGACGCTGGTGGCCGCGAACGTCTCGCGCGCCGATGCCCGGCGCGTGGTTCAAGACGGCCTGGCCGCGCTCGGCTTCGACGCCACCGTGCCGTCCGGCATCGAGTTGCCGCAGGCGAAGGCCATCATGGCCGGCCACTGCGGCCTGCTCGGTGAAGCCGAGGCGCAACGCATGGTCGGCGCCCAGGTCGCGCGCGACCAGTTCATGGCAGCGCAGGTCGAGGCCCGTGCGACGCAGGGCGTGGTGCTGCTGGCCGGCAACGGCCATGTTCGCAGCGACATCGGCGTGCCGCGCTGGCTGG
>CANJKD010000487.1 GCA_947474415.1 Burkholderiales bacterium
CGCGCGCGCCTGCGCCGAAGCGTCGAACCAGTGTTGAAGAATCGCCGGATGCTCCGGGATGCGGGCGCGGTTGTTGTATTGGTCATCGAACCAGGCAGGTGAATGGCGGCGCATCGGCTCTCCGGATGACAGGTGTGGAAGGCGCCGGACTCAACGGCGCTTCGATGTCTTCGGCGCCGGCGCCGCGTTGTTCAGGCTGGGCGGCTTGCGAGTCCTGGGCCTCGGCGCGGCGGTCGACTCGCGCAGCGCCGCATCGATCAGCGCATCGGCCATCCACAGTGCAATGCACAGGGCGCACGCATAAGCCCGCACACTGCGGGCCGTTCCTCACATCAAAAACGTGCTCAGAGAACGCTCACGGCTGACCAGGCTGCGGCCACGGCGTTGTACTGCGTGGAACCGACACCGAACAGGTCGCCGGCAGCGTTCAGCGTCGCGACACGGGCCGCCGCGTAGTTGGTGCTCGACGTCATGTACACGGTCAGTGCGCGGTACCAGATTTTGGCAGCAGCATCGCGGCCCACACCAACGATGGCGGTGTTGCCGTTACAAACCAGTTGCGAGGTGCTGGCGATCTTGCCGCTGAAGCCTGGCGGAATGACCGCACCTTCGGCGAGCAGGTAGAAGAAGTGGTTCGCGACGCCTGACGAGTAGTGCACGTCCTTCTGACCGATGTTGCCCGAATAGCAGTCAGGCGACTGGCCGTCGAGGAACGGCTTGAACATGTAGCGCAGCGCCGTCGTCGGCGTGGGCACGCCGTTGTTGGCCGTGTAGATGCGCTCGCCGATCAGGTAGTTTGGTGGATTCACCGGGTTGTTCGCAGCGAACTCGACCATCGTGCCCATGATGTCGGACGTGGCTTCGTTCAGGCCACCCGATTCGCCGGAATAGATCAGACCCGCAGTGCGCGAGGTCACGCCGTGCGTCATCTCGTGGCCGGCCACGTCGATGGCCACCAGCGGCAGATAGGTCACGCCATCGCCGTCGCCGTAGGTCATGCAGAAGCAGCCGTCGTCCCAGAAGGCGTTGACGTAGTTGGTGCTGTAGTGCACGCGCGAGTAGGTCGTGGAGCCGATGCCGTCGATGCCGTTGCGCCCGAAGGTGTTCTTGTAGTAGTCCCAGGTCAGGCCCAGGCCATAGTGGGCGTCGGCGCCCGCTGTGGCGGTGTCGGTGGTGGCGTTGTTGCCCCACACATTGTCCTTGTCGTTGAACAGCGAACCGGTTCCGCTGGTCTTGTTCTTCAGGTTGGTGGTGTAGTTGTTGCCGCGGCTCGGGTCGCGCAGTGCGAAGTAGGTGAGGCGTGGACGCACCGTGCTGTCGGTCGTGATGGGCACATCACCCGACGTCAACGTCTTGGCGGTGCCGGTGCTAGTGGCGGTCATGACTTCGTCGTACTTGTCGAGCAACTGCATCGAGTTCGCGTCGACGATCATGTGCATGCGGCTGGGTGCGCCTTCGCGCATGCCGAACATGACGACGTCATAGGCGAGCGCAGGAGTGGCGCCACGCGCGTAGATGACCAGTTGTGACTGCGGCTTGCCTTCGGCCGTGCCGCTGAACAGCGACTGGGCGTATTGGATCGCAGCAGCGTCGTCGTAGCGCGCCTCGGTGTCCGTGCTCAAGGCTTCACGCAAAGTTTGCGACGACTGGCGGAAGTTGCCGCGCGAATCGGCATGCACTACCAGGTCGCCACCGATGACCCGCAGCCCCTTGAAGCTGCGGTCGAAGCGAACGTGAGTGCTGCCGTCAGCATCGACCACCACGTCACGGGCCGAGAAGGCGTCGGCGTCGGCAGTCTGGCTGGCGGCCGACAGGCCCTTCAAGTGGGCCAAGGCCTTGTCGACGGAAGGGTGGTTCGTGCCAGCGGCCAAAACGCTGCTGCCAAGGCCGGCGGTGGCCATGGCGGCAACAACAAGTTTGAGTGTCAGTTTCATGCGTCGTCTCCTGTGGAGGTGGAAGTGAAGCCACTGTCGGACAGCAATGCCCGTGCCGGCAGCAACAGGTCTTCATGAATGATCATGAGCCTGCACTTTAATTTCTCCAACGGGGGTCGCGGACCGACGCTCAGTGATAACCCGCCGTTCATCTTGGGGGGGTGTGCGGGTAACGACTTGTAGTCGGATGGTTCCGAATCGTCAGTCGACGAGTGCGTCTGCGTTGGCTACGGTGGCGCCACCGGACACGGCGGGCCGTGCGTGCATCACGCGCTGCGGGAACGGAATTTCGATGCCCTCGGCATTCAGCAGATCGAGCACCACGAGGTTCACCTCCGAGCGCACGTTGCCCTGGCCATTCTCGGCATCGGAGATCCAGAAGACCAGCGTGAGGTTGATGCCATCGGCCGCGAAGTCAGCCAGTTGCACCGCCGGGCCGGGCTCGTGCAACACCCTGGGCACACGCGCCATCGCCGCCTGCAGTTTTGGCTGCAGTGCCCGCACGTCGGTGCCATAGGCAACCTGCACGGCGCTGCTGATCGAGATCTTGCGATCGGCCAGCGAAGCGTTCTCGACCCGTTGCGTGATCATCATCTCGTTGGGCACGATCGACTCCCGGCCGTTCAATGAGCGGATCACGGTGTAGCGGGTGCGGATGTCGATGATGCGGCCTTCGAAGCCGTCGACCTTCACCATGTCACCGATGCGCAGCGAGCGTTCCGCCAGCACCACGAAACCGCTGATGTAGTTGGCCGCGATCTTCTGCAAACCGAAGCCCAGGCCCACCCCCACGGCGCCGCCAAGCACCGACAGCGCGGTGAGGTCGATGCCGAGTGCCGACAGCGCGATCATCAGCCCCACGAACAGCAGCAGGGCACGCACGATATGGGCCGCCATCTTGCGAATCGACAGCATGTTGCCGGTGCCGCGCAGCAGTTGCTTTTCGACTGCGGCAGAGGCCCACAGCGCAAGCACCATGACCAGGCCGGCGGACAGCAAGCCTTCGACCATGTCGCGCAACGACAGGTGCACCGAACCGATCTTCCAGCGCAGTTCGTCCATCGCCTCGAGCATGAGCGGCAGCACGCCGGTGACCCACAGCACCACCGCCAGCCAGGCCAGCCACGAGATGCTGCGCTCGACCGTGCGCACCCAGCGGGTGTCCGGGAAGGTGGCGCTCAACACCCGAACACTTAGCC
>CANJKD010000488.1 GCA_947474415.1 Burkholderiales bacterium
CGAAGGCGGTTGAAGTGGCGTTGTGGGCCGAACTCAAAGCCCGGAAAGTCGCAATGGGCAGTAGGCCTGCTGCCCTGTATCCTGCGCCGCTCACCTCGAAGGGACCCGATCATGACGCTTTGCCCGATTGCCATCGTTGCCGGTTGCAAGAAGTGCCCCGCATTCTCGGTGTGCCCGCTCAAGACGGTGATCGGCGATGCGCCGAAGGCCGACAACACAAAGACTGCGCCGCTGAAAAAGAAGTGAGCCGCGCAAGCATGAACCGCGTACTCGCCCACACCGGCGCCCGCTACCCGATCGTGCAGGCGCCGATGGGCTGGATCGCGCGCCATGCGCTCGCGTCGGCCGTTTCGCGGGCCGGCGGCCTGGGCGTCATCGAAACTTCGTCGGGCGAAACCGCCAACTGCCAGCGCGAGATCACGCAGATGGTGGCCACTGGCCTGCCGTTCGGCGTGAACCTGCCGATCCGCTTCCTGAAAGACGATGCGATGCTGCGCTTCGTGTGCGAGTCGGGTGTGCGCTTCGTCACCACCTCGGCCGGCAGCCCGGCCAAGTTCATTGCGCCGCTGAAGGCGGCCGGCATCGTCGTCTACCACGCCGTGCCGACGCTCGAGACGGCGCTCAAATGCGTTGACGCCGGCATCGACGGCCTGGTGGTCGAAGGTGCGGAAGGCGGCGGCTTCAAGAACCCGGAAGAGGTCAGCACGCTGGTGTTGCTGCAGGCGATCCGCGAGCGCGTCGACGTGCCCTTGATCGCCGCTGGCGGTATCGTCGACGGCCGCGGCATGGCGGCGGCCTTCGCGCTCGGCGCCGAAGCCATCCAGATGGGCACGCGTTTCGTGGCCAGCACCGAAAGCCCGGTGCACGCGCACTACAAGCAGGCCATCGTGGCGGCGCAGGCCACCGGCACCTGGGTGCTGAACAAGAAATCGACGCCCTGCATCCGCGCGCTCAAGACGCAGCGCACGCAGGCGATCCATGAGGCCGGGCTGATGCCGGCCGACACCTTTGCCGGCATCCAGCAGCTCTATTTCGGTGGCGACATGGAGGCCGCGCCGGCACTCGCCGGGCAATCGGCCGGGCTGGTCCATGCGGTGCTGTCGGTGCAGCAGATCATCGACGCCACGGTGGCCGAGTTCCGCGCCATCACGGCGCGGCTCGGGGCCCTGGCGGCGGCGCGGCAGTTCGGCTGAGATGACGACCCCCTGCACGCCTTCGGCGTGGTCCCCCATGGGCCACGAAGGGGCCCCACCTGGCCCTTGGGGAACAGGCCTCTTCGGGCGGCCGTGCGAGGCCTGAGGGCGCTGGCCGCTGCGGGGCGCTACTTGATGCAACCCTGAAAGGTGAGCGGCGTGAACTGGCTGGGCAACGAGACGGGAACCTTCTTGCAGAAATCGTTCGGCCCGGCGCGCGGGTCCAGCAAGCCATTGCCGACGAACCGGTACAGGTCATCGAACTCGGCTTCACTCAGGCGGATCGGGACGGCGAGCAAGGGGTCCGCCAGTTGCAGCAACGGCTTCACCGGGCCCTGGCGCTGGGTGAGGTCGCTCGCCACGCCGGCCGCTTTCGCGTCGTAGCGGAGCACCGAGGCCGAGATGTCCAGATGGTGCCGGATCGCGGCGTCGAGGCGCGTGAACGCGCCGTTGTGGAAGAAGGTCGGTTGCAGCGCCACGTTCCGGAGCGGCGAGGTGCGGAACCTGTAGCGGTCGGCGGGGTTGCCGGTCACCTGTTCGAGCCCGAAGTCCTCGTCTTCACCGGCGCCGTCGAAGATGGTGTTGCCCTTGCCGACACCGAAGTACGGCGCGATCTGCGGCACGGCGATGTTGCGGTTCCTGAAGTCGCTGAACATCTCGTTCGAGTCGCCCGCGACAGCGTGGCAGGCCACGCAGTTCGCCTTGCCGAAGAACAGCAGCGCACCGCGCTTTTCGGCGCTGCTCATCGCCTCGCGCTTGCCGCGCGCGAACCGGTCGAGCGGGGCATCGGCGCGCACGAGCGTGAATTCGAACTCGGCAATCGCCCGGGCGAACATCAATGGTGTGATGGGCGCGCCGCCGTTCACTTCCGGAAAGACGCTGCCGAACAGCTTGACGTAGGCCGGTGCCGCGTTGAGGCGCTTGGCCACTTCGTTGCGGATCGGGTCGTTGCGGAAGCCCGAGGCGTCCGGCATCGGCACGATACCGCCGAGCCCGTCGTCGAACGGGTCGAAGCGCGGGTTCAGCGTGCCTTTGGTCCCGGTGTAGCCGGCCGCTTCGTTGAGTTCGGTCGGCGGTATGTGGGCCTGGGCGATCAGCAGGTGTTTCACGACCGGGTCGTTCGGCGGGAATTTGCTGCTACCTTCCGGCGCCGGAAAGAGGTAGCCCTGCGAGTTGTCGAACGGGTTGCCTGAGGGCGCCGAGAAGCGGCCGTTCCACATCAACTGCGGGTAGAACGCGGAGTTGACGACGGTCGGGGTGCGGCGCTGGTTGCGCGCGCCTTGCCGTCCGGGACCGACCAGCAGGTTGTTCTGGACCCCGATGGCGATCGACTGGGTGTCGCCGAAGCCGGTGGCGGGAGCGTGGCAGCCTGCGCAGGCGTTGTCGTTGTGCAGGCCCACGACCGGATCGAAGAACAGGCGCCGCCCGACTTCGGCCATGCGGTGGTCGACCGGCCTGCCAAGGCGCGCCACGAGCGTCGATTCGACCCTGCCCGTGAAGCCGGCCTTGCGCAGCACGATTTCGAGCAGGTGATCGAGCATGTCATCGTGATCGGCAGCGTGCGCTGCGATGCCGGCGAGGCACAGGATCCCGGCGGTGGCGCCGAGCATCGCCGTCGACATCGAGCGCGCCAATGCCCTTTTCTCGGCGGCTTGCGGAATCGGGCGGCTCTTCAGGATCAGCGTCTGCGACATGTTGGCTTCCTCCAGCTTCGGACCGGGCCGGCATGGTCGAGCAGCTGGCGGTGGCCGTGGTATTCATCACGACCCGATTGCGGCGGCCCGTCGCAATCGCCGCCCTGGCCGATCAGCGCTTGCGGATCCGGCAGCTCACGGTGTCCGAGGCCACGGTCTGGCCCGAGGCATCGACGACCTTGCCGGTGACGGTGCCGCCGGTGATGAAGGTCGACGGAATGGCGACGGCGCCGGCGCGAATGTC
>CANJKD010000489.1 GCA_947474415.1 Burkholderiales bacterium
ATGTCGTCGTCAACAATGCCGGCATCACGCGCGACGCGCTGTCGATGCGCATGAAAGACGACGACTGGGATGCGGTGCTCGACACCAACCTGAAGGCGGTTTTTCGCGTCAGCCGTGCTTCGATCCGGCCGATGATGAAGCAGCGCTACGGGCGCATCGTGAACATCACGTCGGTGGTCGGCGCGAGCGGCAATGCGGGCCAGGCCAACTATGCGGCGGCGAAGGCCGGCGTGGCCGGCATGACGCGCTCGCTGGCGCGCGAACTGGGCAGCCGCGGCATCACCGTCAACTGCGTGGCGCCCGGCTTCATCGAGACCGACATGACGAAGGCCCTGACCGACGCGCAGACCACGGCGTTGATGGCGCAAATTCCGCTCGGCCGTCTTGGCCACGCGAGCGACATTGCGCATGCGGTGGCCTTCCTCGCGTCGCCACAGGCCGGCTACATCACCGGCACCGAATTGCATGTCAACGGCGGCATGTACATGAACTGATTGAGCGTGGGTGGCATCGCCACCCGTTGCCGGATGGGCCCGTCCGGCATGCGGCCAGGTGTCTTCGAGAAGGCACTCTACAGGCCGTAGAATCCCGGGCTGTTTCTGTAAACACTCCCGGAGGAGTCATGAGCGATATCGAAGCACGTGTCAAGAAAATCATTGCCGAACAACTCGGTGTTCCTGAAGTCGATGTGGTGAACAACAAGGCCTTCGTCACCGACCTGGGTGCCGACTCGCTCGACACGGTCGAACTGGTGATGGCGCTCGAAGACGAGTTCGGCATCGAGATTCCCGATGAAGAAGCCGAGAAGATCACCACGGTGCAACTGGCGATCAATTACGCCGTGAAGCACCAGAAGGCCGCCTGAGCCCTTGCGTATTTTTCACGAGAACATGAGCGCAGCGCCGGGCCGCCCCAAGCAAGCGAATATCCAAAGGCCACGCAGTGTCCTCTTGGCGAACCTTGGGGATCGGCCGGCACATTCGTCGGTCGAGGGGCTGCCTCAAGCAAATGTGGCTTTGCCACTTTGCTTGACCCCTGGGGGCGGGAATGTCGAAGACATTTCCTGGGGGTGCTCATGACGCGTCGCCGCGTCGTCGTGACGGGGCTCGGCCTCATCAGCCCGGTGGGCAACACGGTGGCCGAGGGTTGGGCGAACATACTCGCCGGGCGCTCGGGCATTGCCAACATCACCAAGTTCGATGCGTCTAACTTCGCCTGCAGGTTTGCCGGCGAGGTGAAAGGGTTCAAGGTCGAGGATTACTTCCCGGCCAAGGATGCCCGCCACATGGACACCTTCATCCACTACGGGTTGGCGGCGTCTATCCAGGCGGTGCGCGATTCCGGCCTGCCCACGAACGACGCCTTGAGCGAAGAGCTGGCGGAGCGCATTGGCGTGCTCGTCGGCTCGGGCATCGGTGGCCTGCCGTTGATCGAGGCAACCCACGCCGAGCTCGAAGCGCGCGGCCCACGCCGCATCACGCCCTTCTTCGTGCCGGCCTCGATCATCAACATGATCTCGGGCCACGTGTCGATCACCTACGGCTTCCAGGGGCCGAACCTGTCGATCGTCACGGCTTGCACGACCGGGCTTCACAGCATCGGGCAGGCAGGCAGGCTGATCGAATACGGTGACGCCGACGTGATGGTCGCCGGCGGCTCCGAAGCCACGGTGTCGCCACTGGGCGTGGGCGGCTTCGCGGCCGCCCGTGCGCTGTCGACCCGCAACGACGACCCACAGACTGCGTCCCGCCCCTGGGACAAGGACCGCGATGGCTTCGTGCTCGGTGAAGGCGCTGGCGTGGTGGTGCTCGAAGAGTACGAACACGCGAAGCGGCGTGGCGCGAAGATTTACGCTGAGCTCGTGGGCTTCGGCATGGGCGCCGACGCGTACCACATGACCGCGCCGAACGTCGATGGCCCCAAGCGGTCCATGAAGGCGGCCTTGCGCAATGCCGGCATCAATGCCGACGAGGTGCAATACCTGAACGCGCATGGCACGTCCACGCCGCTCGGTGATGTCAACGAAACCAATGCGATCAAGCTCGCGTTTGGTGACCATGCCGGCAAGTTGGTCGTGAATTCGACCAAGTCGATGACCGGGCATCTGCTGGGTGGGGCGGGTGGCATCGAGTCGGTGTTTTCGATCCTGGCATTGCACCATCAGGTCTCGCCACCAACGATCAACATCTTCAACCAAGACCCGGCGTGCGACCTGGACTATTGCGCCAACACCGCGCGCGACATGAAGATCGATTACGCCGTGAAGAACAACTTCGGCTTTGGCGGCACGAACGGCACGCTTGTCTTCAAGCGCGTTTGACGCCGTCGCTTCAACCTTCCTGCGCCGATGCGCGCATCGCCTCCCATCCACGTGCCGCTGCGGTGCTTCGGCGCGTGGCGTGTGGCGGTTCTCGCGCTGACACTTTCCGGCCTGACCGTGATGGGCGCCTGGCTGCTCCAGCGGGAGCAGCCTCCGTTGGTTTTGGTGGGGGTCGGTATCGCCTGCGGGGCCCCGCTGCTGGCGTGGTTCGGCATTTCGTTGGCCAAGGTATCGGCGGTGGATTTGCGGTGGGACGGCCAGGGCTGGTCATTGAGGAGCCGGCTCACGGAAAACGCCGATCCCGTCGCCGGCGAAGTCTCGGTCGCCATCGATCTCGGCGCGTGGATGCTGCTGCGCTTCAGGCCTTTGAACGCCTCGCGATGGCGGCGTCCGACCTGGTTGCCCGTGCAGCGCCGCGGCATCGAGCCGCAATGGCATGCACTGCGCTGCGCAGTTCACGCGCCTCGGCCGCAACCCGTGGTCGACGCACCGGCGTCGCGCTGAGCCCGCCATGATGAATGGGCCGGACGCCGACGCCCCACTCGTCGATCGAGTCAAGCTCGGGGACGTGAAGGCCTTCGAGATGCTCGTGGTCAAGTACCAGCGCCGCATCGAGCGTTTGATCGGTCGCATGGTTCGAGACGTCGACCTCGTGCCCGACATTGCCCAGGAAACCTTCATTCGCGCCTACCGCGCGATCCCGAAGTTCCGTGGCGAGAGTGCCTTCTACACGTGGCTGTACCGGATCGCGGTCAACACGGCCAAGAAGGCTCTGATGGAACTCAAGCGCGACCCGCTGGTGTCGGA
>CANJKD010000490.1 GCA_947474415.1 Burkholderiales bacterium
CCATCGCAAGCGGGTTGCACAGCACGGCCTGACAGCTCGTCAGCACGGCTTGCGACAGCGTGACGCGGCGGTCCGGCAGCACCGGCTTGGCCACCACGCTGGACGCGAAGATGGGCGCGGCCATCACGCCCCCCAGCGCCAGCCAGGCCTCGAACAGCCAGCCGGTTTTGGCCAGCACAACGTGGTTCACGAAGTCCACCGGCGGGTGAATCGGCGCGGGTGCGAACAAGATGATCAGCGCCGCCGAGGTCAGCACCCCACCCGTGGCCGCCAGCGCCAGCAGCGCGCCGGCCAGCAGCCAGAACCTGTCGTGCGCGACAGCCATGATGGCGGTGCCCAGCAGCGTCAGCAACAGGCCATGCGCCAGGCTCAGCCGGCGGGTGCGGGCGATGTCATGCCAGGCGAGTTCCAGCCAGACCGGCGGCTGCATCAGGCTGATCGTGCGAACCGCAGGAAGCGTGACGGGGCGTTGTGGCATGGGTGGCGGTGTTTGAATGTGCACACCCGTGCACACACCCGGATGGGGCGCTCCACGCGCCCCCGGGCACTGGCTCAGCGGCGCCCAGGATCGGCGTCGAAAACGTCCAGCGTCGGGAAGCGGGCCGTCCCATGAATGCAGTCATGGAGGTAGATCGCGAAGCCCGGATCGCCGGTCCAGAGGGAATAGCGCATCTGTCCGTAATGCAAGGCCGCCGCTTCGGTCTGCGCGATGCCGTGCATCGCAAAAGCGCAGGCACGCGCCAGCCAGAGGTCATCTCCTGTGCGCCGGTACAGTTTCAGGAAGGCATAGCCGTTGCCGCCGGTGCCGTGGCACAGGTTCGATCCCTTGGTCAGCGGTCCGGCCGCCCAGGTGGCCTCGCCGGCCGCGACCAGCAACTCGTCGAGTTCCGTGCCCGGCATGTCGGCGAGGCAGATCACGAAGCCGGGCGCGCCGTGGCAGAACTGCATCAGCATCCTGGGTGGTGCGGCGGCGCTGGTCACCAGTTGCGCGCGCCAGCTGGCACGGTTGCCTTCGCGGCTGGCGGTGCGCGTGATGGTGTTGACGATGCAACGCTGCCAGCCAGCCCAGGTGTCGGCGTGGAACCGCTGCCGGCCCCGGATCAGCACCGAAGCAGTGGCGACGAAGCCGTGCACTGCATCCAGGTAGCTGCCCTGTCGGCCGTACAGGTCTTGCGTCCAGTACTGGCAGCCGTGTTCGGCCGACCGCAGAAGCTGGCTCCAGAGCTTGGCTGCGGTGCGCCGGAACAAGTCGGCCCAGCGCGCCTCGCCGGTGCGCTCGTGCAGGAACAGCGCCGCCAGCAGCGTACCCGGTGAGCCCCACATCAGTTCGCGTGCCGGGTGGTCAAGGTTGCCTTCGATCAGCGCGGTCAGTTGCCCGGCGTACTGCTCGGCCAGTTCGGCGGTCGGCGCTGCAGCGTGGGCCAGCAACAGGATCGGCGTGTCCCCCATCAGGTACGAGGCCTTCTCGGCCCCGGCCGAAGACCCGAGCCATGCGCGGTTGCGCGCCAGCAGCGTGCCCGGCTCGTCGCCCGGGCTGCGCGTCAGCGTCGCCGCTCCGACGGCCTGCAGATAGCGCAACGCCCAGATGACGCCGCAGGCGCCGTGGTACAGCGGCGTGGCGAGTTGATCGGGCGCGTCGTCGCCATCGGCATCGAGCGGGTGCGCCGGCCAGTAGCGGTCGGGCGAATAGCGGCGCTCGGTATCAGCCACGATGCGGGCGATGGTCTCGCGCGCAAGCGACTCGTTCCAGTCGATGGCTTGCACGGCTTCGTGGCGGGCGGGGTCGTGGAGCATCGGTGTTTCCTCGGTCAGATGACAAGGGGCGCGGCCGCAGTCAGGGCGGAAGCTTCTGCATCAGCACATCAGTCGCCGCGATGCGCCTGCGCACCACCACCTCCGCCGGGGCAGCCGCAAAGCCGAGCCGCTCGGCGACGCGGATCGAGCGCGGGTTCGCGCGCTCGGCGACGATGAAGAACCGCGTGACGCCGAACTCGATGGCCACCGCGTCGAGCATGCTCGACACGGCTCGTGTGGCCAGGCCCTGGCCCCAATGCGCCTTGCCGAACATGTAGGCCACGTTGGTGTCGAGGTTCGCCTCGACCGTGGCCTGCACATAGCCTGCCACCTCTCTTGAGGCGCCGCGCACGACCCAGTTGAGCCAGTGCTCGGTGCCGTCGGGCGACTGCCGCGATTCGCTGCGGGCGAACCGGTCACGCAACGCCTCGACGGAGACTGGCGGGCTCTCGTCGACGAACTCGTACAGCGCGGGGTCGGCGAGCACGGCAAACATCGCCTCGGCGTGCGCCGCCGTTCGTGGCTCCAGCGTGAAGGACTGCCAGCCGGTCAGCTCGGTACCGCCCGGCCGTTCCGAAGGTACTGAGCGCCCCTCGGGGGCAGCGAACGAGCCGAGCTTGGGGGTCACATCAATGCGCCTCGTCCCAGTTCGCGCCCACGCCCACCTCGGCCAGCAAGGGCACCTTCAGGTCGGCCACCGAAGCCATGATGCGCGGCACCTCGGCACGCGCCCATTCCAGTTCGGCATCGGGCACCTCGAACACCAGTTCGTCGTGCACCTGCATGATCATCCGGGTGGCGCGCTGTTCGCTGTCGAGCACGCCTTGCACCGCGATCATCGCGAGCTTGATCAAGTCGGCTGCGGTGCCCTGCATCGGCGCGTTGATGGCCTGGCGTTCGGCTGCGCCCTTGCGCGGGCCGTTGCCGCCGTTGATCTCGGGCAGGTACACGCGCCGGCCGAACAGCGTTTCCACATAGCCCTTCTCGCGCGCCGAAACCTTGGTCTCGTCCATGTAGGTCTTCACACCGGGGTAACGCGCGAAGTAGCGGTCGATGTAGGCGCTGGCCGCGCTGCGGTCGATGCCCAGGTTGCCGGCCAGGCCGAAGGCGCTCATGCCGTAGATCAGCCCGAAGTTGATGACCTTGGCGTAGCGGCGCTGCTCGCTGCTGACGTCGGCCACGGCCACGCCGAAGACCTCGCTGGCGGTGGCGCGGTGCACGTCGACACCGTCGCCGAAGGCGCGCAGCAGGCCGGCATCGCCGGAGATGTGGGCCATGATGCGCAGCTCGATCTGCGAGTAGTCGGCGCTCAG
>CANJKD010000491.1 GCA_947474415.1 Burkholderiales bacterium
ACCGCCAGACCGCCGACTTCCTGCTCTACGACTGGCTCGATGTCGAGTCCTTGCAGCAGCGCGCGCGATTCAGTGACCACTCGCGTGAGACCTTCGCCTCGGTGATGGACACCTGTGAGCGAATTGCGCGCGAAAAGTACGCGCCCTTCAACCGCCTGGTCGACACCGAAGAGCCGTGGTTCGACGGCGAGAAGGTGCACCTGCCGCAAGCCAGCCACGACGCAGCGAAGGCCTATGCCGAGTCGGGCATGCTGGCGGCGGCGCAAGACTACGAGATTGGCGGCATGCAGCTGCCGTGCGTGGTCGAGATGGCGGCGAACAGCTTCTTTTCCAAGGCCGGCATCGGCATCGGTGGCGGCGGCATGCTGACCAGCGGCAACGCCAACTTGCTGATGGTGCACGGCACGAAGATGCAGCAAGAGGTGTTCGCGAAGCAGGAGTTCGCCGGCCGCTTCTCCGGCACGATGTGCCTGAGCGAACCGCAGGCCGGCTCCAGCCTGTCCGACGTGGTGACGCGCGCCGTGCCCGACGGCACTGATTTCGAGGCCGACGCTCTCGGCCCGCGCTACCGCCTGCGTGGCAACAAGATGTGGATATCGAACGGCGAGCACGAGCTGTCGGAAAACATCATCCACCTGGTGCTGGCGAAGATTCCCGGGCCCGACGGCAAGCTGATCGCCGGCACGCGCGGTATTTCGCTGTTCATCGTGCCGAAGAAGCTCGTCGGTGTCGATGGTGAACTGACCGGCGAACGCAACGATGTGGCGCTCGCGGGCCTGAACCACAAGCTCGGCTACCGCGGCATTCCGAACACCTTGCTGAACTTCGGCGAAGGCAAGTTCCCGCTGCGTGGCGAAGTGTTGGGCGGTGGACTTGATGGCGCCGGTGCGGGCGCCATTGGCTACCTCGTCGGCAAGCCGCATGAAGGCCTGCGATGCATGTTCCACATGATGAACGAGGCGCGCATCGCCGTCGGCCTGGGTGCGACGATGCTGGGCTACGCGGGCTACGAGGCCTCGCTCGACTACGCGCGCAACCGCCCGCAAGGCCGGGCCATGGGCGTGGGTGGCAAGGATGTCGCAAGTGCGCAGATCCCGATCATCCAGCACGCCGACGTGAAGCGCATGCTGCTCGCGCAGAAGAGCTATTGCGAAGGCGCATTGGCGCTGGAGTTGTATTGCGCACGCTTGGTCGATGAACAGCAAACGGCCGAAGCCGAGGCGTCGGCGCGCGCCGCGCTGCTGCTGGAGATGCTGACGCCAATCGCCAAGAGCTGGCCCAGCGAATGGTGCCTGGAAGCGAACAGCCTCGCGATCCAGGTGCTCGGCGGCTATGGCTACACGCGCGACTTTCCGGTCGAGCAGTACTGGCGCGACAACCGCCTGAACATGATCCATGAGGGCACGCACGGCATTCAGGGCCTGGACCTGCTGGGCCGCAAGGTGGTGATGCAGGAGGGCGCGGGCCTGAAGCTGCTGGCCGCGACGGTGCAGGCCACGATCACCCGCGCGCTCGCGGTGCCGGCCCTGGCCGACCATGCGGCGGCGCTGGGCGGTGCGCTCGACCATCTGGCCGCCGCCACGCGTTCGGCCTGGGCCACCGGCAAGCCGGAAGAGGCGCTTGCGAACGCCACGCCCTATCTGCAGGCCTTCGGCCACACGGTGCTGGCGTGGATCTGGCTGGACCTGGCCCTTTGTGCTCAAACGAGCATCTCGCAAGCGGGCGCGGCGCCAGGGGCTCCAAGTGACCTGGTGCAAGGCAAGCTCGCCGCCTGCACCTACTTCTTCCACTACGAACTGCCGCGCATCGGCGCCTGGCTGAAGGTGGTCGAGACCCGCGACGCCACGTGCCGTTCGATGAACGAAGCCTGGTTTTGAACCTGAACATGAGCCTGACCACAAGCCGCGTCGATACCTGCGTCTGGGTCTTCGTGTACGCCGGCATGCTGGTGCTCGGGGTCGGGCTCGCAGTGGGCCGCACCGATGAGGCGCTGGGCTGGGTCACCGCTGCCATCGGTAGTTTTTTCATCGCGGTCGGCGCCTTGCTGGTCTGGATCCGTTCGCGCATGAAATCGCCGCGCTGACCTCGCCATCCGCCGAATCACCTTTCAAGAAGGAAGCACCATGAGCACTCCGATCCAGAAACTCTTCGACCTGAGCGGCCAGACCGCACTCGTCACCGGCGGTTCGCGCGGCCTGGGCCTGCAGATCGCTGAAGCGCTGGGTGAAGCTGGTGCGAAGGTCATGTTGACCTCGCGCAAGGCCGGTGACCTGGAAGAAGCGGCGGCGCAGCTGCAGGCCAAGGGAATCGACACCCGCTGGATCGCTGCCGACGCGAGCCAGCCGAGCGAGATCGCACGCGTGGTCGACGAAGCGATGCAGCGCATGGGCCACGTCGACATCCTCGTCAACAACGCCGGCGCCACCTGGGGCGCGCCGGCCGAAGACTATCCGCTGGAGGCCTGGGACAAGGTCATGAACCTCAACATCCGCAGCATCTTCCTGATGAGCCAGGCGGTGGGCAAGCGCAGCATGATCCCGCGCAAGCAGGGCAAGATCATCAACCTCGCATCGATCGCCGGCCTGGCCGGCAACACGCCCGACATGACCATGCTGGCCTACAACACCAGCAAGGCGGCGGTGGTGAACTTCACCCGCACGCTGGCCGGTGAATGGGGCAAGTACAACATCAATGTGAATGCGCTGGCGCCGGGCAT
The DNA here is from genome assembly GCA_947474415.1 of Burkholderiales bacterium. Classification (GTDB taxonomy): domain Bacteria; phylum Pseudomonadota; class Gammaproteobacteria; order Burkholderiales; family Burkholderiaceae_C; genus LMDS01. Next base: position 2,717 of record CANJKD010000491.1, read on the forward strand.
GTTCCCGAGCAAGATGACCCAAGGCACTTTCGACCGCGTGGGGGCCGACGTGCTGGCCGCGCACGCGCCGTTGCTGCGCGTCGGCGACGACGACGACCTGAAGGGCGCCGTGCTGCTGTTCGCCTCGCAGGCCGGCAAGCACATCACCGGGCAGACCCTGCCGGTCGATGGCGGGGTGTCGGCCATCATCGCGGGCTAGGCATGACAGCCCCCACGTCGCTTCGCTCCTGAGGGCCGGGCAAGTGTCCACCTTCACCGTCCACATCCCGTTCGTCGAGATGCTCGGCTTCGAGCTGATCTCGTTCGACGCGGGCCGCTCCGAGCTGGCACTCACGGTGCGTGAGGAGCTGACCAACTCCCGCAACATGGCGCACGGCGGCGTG
>CANJKD010000492.1 GCA_947474415.1 Burkholderiales bacterium
GCGTCGCCTGGACATACACCACCGACAGCGGCCTGCGTTGGGACACGCCCGCGCCCCGCCGTGTGCTGAACGCGAGACCGAAACCGACCGAGCTGGTGCATGACGCGAGGGGCCAGCCGCTGCGCTTGAAGCGCGACCTGGTGGCCGAGGCCGACGCCCGCGATGCGCTGTGGAGCACCGGCTTGCAGCCGCTGCCGGCGCCCGCGCTGCAATGGCGCACGCCAGAAGCAGGCGAGGGCTACGCTGACCTGTGGTCGCTGCCCGAAGAGCCGCACTTCGGTGACTTCTGGGCCGAGCAGGTGCCGCGCCTGCAGTCGCTGGGCTGGTCCATCGTCGTGCAGCCCGGCTTTGCCCATCTGAGCGTGGCGGTGGACCGCTGGCGGCTCGTCATCGACCCGGTCAGTTTCATCGAGACCGGCCGCGAACTTGTCGAGCCGCTGGGCCCGCGCGTGCAGGCGCTGGAAGCGCTGCGCCAGCCGCCGCGCGAGGGCTCGTTCATGCTGAGCCTGGGCATCGAGGTCGACGGCGAGATGCTCGACCTCGCGCCACTGTTGGCCGACCTGCTGAAGCGCGATGCACGCTGGCTCAAGGCGCACGAGATCGCGGCCATCGACGATGCGGCCTTGATCGTGTTGCGGGCGCCCGGCGGCCGCCGCATCGAGGCGCCAGCCGCGCCGCTCAAGGCCATCGTCGGCGCGATGCTGGACCTGCTCACCGACCCGCGCCGCCAGGAAGGGCCGCTGCAGCTGTCGACCTGGGAGGCGGGCCGCCTCGACGCGCTGCGCCAGGGCCTTGCCGACGCGCACGAAGCGCGCGCCGCACGCGCCGGCCGGCATGGCGCGTGGCAGCTGCAGGGCGACGCCGGCCTGGCCGCGCTGGCGCAGCGCCTGCGCACGGCCGGCAGCCCAGCGCCGGTGGGCGCACCCGCCGGCCTCGGCCTGGCGCTGCGCCCCTACCAGCTGCAAGGCGTGGCCTGGCTGCAGTACCTGCGCGAACATCACCTGGCGGGCATCCTGGCCGATGACATGGGGCTGGGCAAGACCGCGCAGGTGCTGGCTCATCTGTTGATCGAGCGGCACGCCGGGCGCCTCGACCGGCCCGCACTCGTGGTGCTGCCGACCTCGCTGATCTCGAACTGGCAGGCCGAGGCCGCGCGCGTCGCGCCGGCTTTGCGGGTGCTCACGCTGCAAGGCCCGGACCGTGCGCAAGACTTCGCCCGCATCGGCCAGCACGATCTGGTGTTCACCACCTACCCGCTGCTCTGGCGCGACATCGACGCCTTGCGCGCGCAGCCCTGGCATGTGCTGATCCTCGATGAAGCGCAGATGGTCAAGAACGCCGCCAGCCGCGCGGCCACGGCTTTGCGCCGCCTGGATTCGCGCCACCGCCTGTGCGTGACCGGCACCCCGCTGGAAAACCACCTCGGCGAACTGTGGGCGCAGTTCGACTTCCTGATGCCCGGCTTCCTCGGCGATGCGCGCAGCTTCATGCGGCTGTGGCGCAAGCCGATCGAGACGCATGGCGAGACGCTGCGCGCGCAACTGCTGGCGCAGCGCGTGCGGCCCTTCATCCTGCGCCGCCGCAAGCAGGACGTGGCCACCGAGCTGCCGCCGAAGACCGAGGTGATCCGGCGCGTGCAGTTGCAAGGCCAGCAGCGCGCGCTCTACGAAAGCGTGCGCGTGGCCGCCGACGAGCAGGTGCGGCGCGTGCTCAAGCGCCAGCACTTCGCCGGGGCGCAGATTGCCATCCTCGACGCGCTGCTGAAGCTGCGCCAGGTGTGCTGCGACCCGTGGTTGCTGAAGGGCCGCAAGACACCGCCGACGATGGAGCGCGCGAAGCTGGCGCTGCTGTGCGACATGCTGCCCGCGTTGGTTGACGAAGGCCGGCGCGTGCTGGTGTTCTCGCAGTTCACCGAGATGCTGACACTGGTGCAGACCGAACTCACCGCGCTCGGCCTGCCGTTTCTTTCGCTGACGGGCGACACGCCGGTGCGCATCCGCGGCGCCGTCGTGCGGCAGTTCCAGGCCGGCGCCGTGCCCATCATGTTGCTGAGCCTGAAGGCTGGCGGCGTGGGCCTGAACCTGACCGCCGCCGACACCGTGATCCACCTCGACCCGTGGTGGAACCCGGCGGTCGAGGAGCAGGCCACGGCGCGTGCGCACCGCATCGGCCAGCACCTGCCTGTGTTCGTCTACAAGCTGGTGGTGGAGGGCAGCATCGAAGACCGCATGCTGGCCTTGCAGGCGCGCAAGGCGGCGCTGGCCGAGGGCGTGCTGGGGCACGACGCGGCGGAAGCCACCAAGTTCAGCGCGGCAGACCTGCAGGGCTTGCTGGCGCCGCTGGCCTGAGGCCGGGCAGCGCCGCCGGAAGTTGGCTCGGAAAAGTCCTACACGATCAGTGGCGGTCGGCCGATGCGCGCGGAATGGGCCCGGCTCGACACTGCGGCACCGACCGAGGAGCCCAAGATGAAGCCGCTGAACGCACTCTCGCCCGTTGCCATCGACCCGATCAGCCCGCGCATGCTGCTGTGCGCAGCGGTGATGGCAGTGGCCCTGATGGCACTGCTCGTCGACCTGCTGCACGACTCCATGACCCGTGGCGAGCAGTGGCGCGAAGCGCAACGGGCTTCCGACAGCCATGCGCTCACCAGGCCAGCCGCCACCGCGGTGGCGCAGCTGCGTTGAAAGGACGCGCCATGAATGCGATTCGAATTGCAGCCATCGCGCTGATCGTGGCCGGCGCCCTCGGCCTGGCCTATGGCAGCATCAGTTTCACGAAGCAGACGCACGAGGCCAGGCTCGGGCCGATCCAGCTGTCGGTGAACACGCTGCCGCAGATCGATGCGTTGCAGGCCACGAACGAACTCTTTGCCGCGATGCCCCTCGTGATTTTCGCCAAGGCGGTCATGGCCGCGTTTCAGGGCCCGGCCGCCACGGCAGTTCAGCGCGTTTCAGTGCGCCGCATCACCTCGAACTGATGCCGGGTCCAATGCGCCTTCGGGCGCCCTGGCCGGGTCTGCTACATCGAAGGATCGAGCGGGACAACCCTGGCGATCAGTGCCGCACCGTCGCAAAGCAGAAAGTCCTTGAAGGCTTGAGC
>CANJKD010000493.1 GCA_947474415.1 Burkholderiales bacterium
CAACGCGGTGCTGGTGCTGGCCGGTGACATCGACGATGCCACCGCGCTGCGGCTCGCCGCCCGGCACTTCGGACCATGGGCCGCAGCAATTGAGACCATGCCGGCGTCGGTGGCCTCATGGGCCGGCGTAGATGCCACCACATCGCCCGCGACCGTGGTCGTGGTCGACATGCCCAAGGCCGATCAGGCCGCCGTCGTGTTCGCCCTGCCGCTGCCGCCGCTCCGGGCCGACCGCGCCACGGCTGCGGTCATGAACGCAGTGCTCGGCGGCGACTTTTCGTCGCGGCTGAACCAGCAGATTCGCATCCAACGCGGCCTCAGCTACGGCGTCGGCAGCCGCCTCGATGCGCGCCCGCTCGGTGGTGCGCTGCGAATCGGCGTGCAGACACGGAGCGAGTCGGTGGCAGAAGTGGTGGCGCTGGTGCAGGCCGAGCTCGACGGGTTGATGGCTGCGCCGGTACCCGAAGCCGAGCTGGCGGCGCGCAAGTCGGCGCTGATCGGCACCTTCGGCCGCAGCCTTGAAACCACCGCCGGTCTGGCCGACGCAGTCCGCTCGCTGGTCGTGGCCGGGCTGCCGGTGGACGAACTGCAAAGCCGAGCCGCCAAGCTGGCTGCGGTGACGGCCGACGAAGTTCAGCAATTCGCTGCAGGCCACCTGGGCACCGCCAGGCGTCGCGTCGTGGTGGCGGGCGCGGTGGCCGATTTCGGCGCAGCCTTGAGCAACCAGGCGGCCCTCGTGGTCGTGAAACCGGCCACGCTCGAGCCCGAACGTGGCGCAGGGCTGGCAGACAAGTGATGCGCGATCAACGCTGGCATAGGTCTGGCGAAAACGCAATCCCTGAGATGGCGGCGTGCCTGAAGCAGTGCGATGTGCGCAACACGGCGAATGCTGGGACAATTGAGGTCTTGACCGTTCTTGTCCCCAACGCAAGTTGGTTGTTTGAACTTCTTTTTTCAGGGACAGCCATGGCCACTCGTCGCCCAACTCCTTCCACCGCCCCCTCCGCCTCCGATGCGCCACAGAAGCTGCGCCAGACCCAGGCAGAGTATGTTGCCGCACGGCCCGCCGGCGAACCCGGCGTGAAGCCGATGATGTCGAGCTCGAAGATGTATGTATGCCGCCGTTGCCAGGCGAATTTCAAGACCGGCGACGGCAAGCCCGACGCACGCCTGCCTGGCCTGGGCAAGTGCAACAAGTGCCTCGCCGCTGCCACGGCCGCCATCGCGGCGTGACCGGTAAGGCCTGAGAGGAACTCAGGCTTCTTGAGGCAGCGCTTGACGCTTGCCTTGCGGCGGTGGGCTCAACAGCCACCGGCCGCGCATGTTGCCCAGGCGTTGCGCTTCGGCAAATTCCTGATCAGCAGGCCACGCGAAGCGAACGCTTGCGAATCGCTTCCTGGGCCTTGTTGATCGCGTAGGCCAGCGCGTCCGAGGCCGACTCCCAGCGGTGACCGCCAGCCAGCCCTTCATCGCGCAAGACCTCGCGCGGCGCTCCATGCACACCATGAATGCGCTGCACGATCATGGTGGCAATGTAGCCATCGCCCTTGGGGGCTTCGAGTGCACCGGCATAGATGCGATAGTCGCCCATCACACATTCATCGAATTGCATGGATTCACTCCGGCCGGCGCCATCGCCTGCCACGGCGCGAATTATCGTCGGGCTTGCGGCGGAGCGCCATCCACCACAAGGGGGAGGCGCAGCGCCGTGGCGCCTGCTACGCGACACTGATGCGATATGCGTCCACCTGCGGCCAGCCCTCATGCAAGGTGCAGACGCCAACCGTCTTGCCGCCCAGAACACCGGCCATGGCCTCGGTCTCGGTGAAGGCACCGGTGGCGCGCATGGTCGAGACATCATCGATGAAACGGCGGCTGTCTTTCTCGCTCGCCTCGGCATGGCGGTAGCTGCCGCTCGACTCGGTCAATTCCGCGAGCGGCATCTCGAAGACCTCGCAACCCTCGCTCGCCTTGTCTGCACCCAGACAATCGAACTTAACGCCAGCCTCTTCGAGGCTGGCCGATGTGCATCTGTAGAACGCGGCTGCGGCGCCCGGGGACAGCGTCGTCGCAGCGCAGAAAGCAGCACACAGCAGGGGAAGGGAGACGCGGATGATCGGCTTCATGGTTGGCTCCAGATCGTGCTCGGGGCGCAGCGACCACTTGGATCGTGCACTGCGAGCGCGCAGTGCCTTTGCGCCGACCGTACCGGTACATCTTCAGACCGTTATCAGTACGTTTCGAGATGGAGCCGCCCTTCCCTCTTCAACACCGTGCCAATCGCCTCCCAGGACAAGCCGGACTGCTGCGCCACGTCGCGCAGCGCCGACACCACGCCCTCTTCCATGCTCTTCAGGCCGCACACGTAGAAGCAGGTGTTCGCGTCCGTCAGCAACTCTGCCAGGGCCACGGCGCGTTCACGCATCGCATCTTGCACATAGCGCTTGGGCTGCCCCGGCGTGCGCGAGAACGCGAAGTTGATGTCGATGAAGTCTTTCGGCAGGTTCTGCAACGGGCCGAAGTAGGGCAATTCTTCCTTGGTGCGAGCGCCGAAAAACAGCATCAGCTTGCCACCCTCGAACTTGCCCGAGGCGCGCAGGCGACGGCGCCACTCGGTCATGGCGCGCATCGGTGCGCTGCCGGTCCCGGTGCAGATCATCACGATGTTCGAGCGCGGGTGGTTCGGCATCAGGAAGCTGGCGCCGAACGGGCCGATCACCTGCACCGCGTCCCCCACGTTCAAGTCGCAAATGTAGTTCGATGCCACGCCGCGCACGGCAATGCCCTGGTGGTCTTCGAGCACGCGCTTGATCGTCAGCGAGACGTTGTTGTAGCCCGGCCGTTCGCCGTTGCGTGGGCTCGCGATCGAGTACTGGCGCGCATGGTGCGGTCGGCCCTGCGCGTCTGCGCCCGGCGGCAGGATACCGATCGACTGGCCTTCGAGAACCGGGAATGGCATGGCACCGAAGTCGAGCACGACATGGTGGGTGTCGTAGTCATGCCCTGCGGTGCGGCCGACTTCGGTAACGCGCACATTGCCGGCCACCGTGGCCGTGATCGGGCTCTTCGGGCCGTGCAGGTTCGTGTAGGCGTGCGC
>CANJKD010000494.1 GCA_947474415.1 Burkholderiales bacterium
GGTGATCGTGGTTGCGCATGAAAGCCTTCTGGTCATGCGCATCGAAGTGGGTCAAGGCCAGTAGCACCAGGGTCTGGAAGTCGAACGACTTCGACGTCAGGCCGATGCGCACGCTGCGCTCCAGGGCCTTTGTTGCTTCTTCGGCATGACCCAAGTAATGCGCCAGCATGCCTTGTTTTTGCAGCCGTGCGATGCTGTGTGGTGTCAGCTCGGAGGCGTTTCGGTACGTCTCGAGTGCTGCCTCCATGTTGCCCTGTTCGACCTGGACCCGCCCCATCACGTCGTGGGCATCGGCATACGAGGGCTGGTCGCTGATGAGCGACTCGAGGGTCAGGACGGCTTGGCTGAGCTGGTTGGTTTCGGCCTGAACGCGAGCCAGCCCGAGGCGCGCCCATGGGACGGCCTTGGCCGACTGCACGGCTTCCAACAGCAGCCTCGCGTCGTCGTGTTCACCCAGGCGAATGAAGAGCTCGGCGCCGATGCGGGCGGCATAGAGCCAGTACTCACCGCGGGTTTCGAACCGGGCGCGGCACAGTTCGGCGGCAGCGGCGAAGTCGTTCTCCTCGATGGCATCGAAAATAGTGCGGAGAACGGTCTTCCGGTGGCGCGCATCGATCAGCCGGTGTTCCAGTGCCAGAGCGGTGTGGGGCTTGAGCAGGTAGCTGTCGAGCGCAGATTCGGCGGCCTCGGCCACCATGGCATAAGAGGCCTCGCCGGTCACCATGATGAACACGGTGGAATACGGCAGAAGTTGGGCGCGCCGCAGGTCGTCGAGCAGGTCGCGGCCGGTGACGGAACCTTTCTCGAAGTGGTAGTCGCACAGCACGATGTCGAACACCCGGTTCTCGAGCGAGCGCCTCGCATCCGCCACGCGGCTGGTCTGAACGATGTGCACAACACCCATGTCGCGCAGCATCAGTGCCTGCAGGCTGCGCAACGTCGGGTTGCTGTCGATGATGAGTGCGCGGCAATTCTCGACATCGGGGTAGATTTTCCTCATCGGACTAAAGGCCGCGGGTACTGCATGGTTGGCGTTTCCTTCCCCAGCCATATCGTCACCGCCGTGCTCAACTTGAGCGGGCCTTTGGGCACCCGGACATCCCGGGCACCCGACGCCCGCAGGTCAACTGCCAGCGAGGCTGGCGTTCACTTGAACAAGTCCTTGACCCGATCGGTCCAGCTCTTGGTGTTTGGCGAGTGCCGGTCACCCGACTTGCGGAACGCCTCGTCAAGCTCCTTCAGCAGCTTGCGCTGGTGCTCGGTGAGCTTGATCGGGGTCTCGACGCTGACATGGCAGTACAGGTCGCCGGGGTAGCTGGAACGCACGCCCTTGATGCCCTTGCCGCGCAGGCGGAAGGTCTTGCCGTGCTGCGTGCCTTCGGGCAGCTCGATCTCAGCCTTGCCGCCGAGGGTGGGTACCTCGATACCGCCGCCCAGCGCCGCCGTGGTCAGCGCGATGGGAATCGTGCAGTGCAGGTCGTCACCATCGCGCTCGAAGATCTCGTGTGCCTTGATGCGGATCTCGATGTAGAGGTCGCCGGCGGGCCCGCCATTGGTGCCGGGTTCGCCATTGCCGCTGGAGCGGATGCGCATGCCTTCGTTGATGCCGGCGGGGATCTTCACCTCCAGCGTCTTGTTCTTCTTGATCCGGCCCTGGCCGCTGCAGGTGGTGCAGGGCTCAGGAATGATCTTGCCCGTGCCGTGGCAATGCGGGCAGGTTTGCTGGATGCTGAAGAAGCCCTGGCGCATGTGCACCGTGCCCTGGCCGCTGCAGGTGGTGCAGACCTTCGGGCTCGTGCCGGGCTTGGCGCCGCTGCCCTTGCAGGTCTCGCAGCTCTCATGGGCCGGAATCCGGATCTGTGATTCCTTGCCGTGCGCTGCCTCTTCTAACGTGATCTCCATCGCGTAGCTCAGGTCGCTGCCGCGGAACACCTGCTGCCCGCCACCGCGCCGCTGGCCACCGCCACCGCCACTGCCACCGAAGATGTCACCGAAGATGTCGCCGAAGGCTTCGGCGAAGCCGCCCATGCCCTCACCGCCACCGCCGCCACGCCCCACGTTCGGGTCGACGCCGGCGTGGCCGTATTGGTCGTAGGCGGCACGCTTCTGCGCGTCGGAGAGCATCTCGTAGGCTTCCTTGCCCTCCTTGAATTTCTCTTCCGACTTTTTCGCGTCGTCGCCTTGATTGCGGTCAGGATGGTGCTTCATCGCGTGCTTGCGATAAGCCTTCTTGATGTCGTCTTCGCTGGCGTTCTTGGGCACGCCCAGCACTTCGTAATAGTCGCGTTTGGCCATGGAAATCAGGCTCCCGATCTGTCGGCTTCAGGTTCATCAAAGGGTGCGTGGTGCAGCACCTGCATCAAACACCAACGCCGGTTTCAGCCGGAGCAGCCTGCTCCGCCTGAAACCGGCGAGTGGGTTGGAAGGGAGTCAGCCCTTCTTGACTTCCTTGAATTCCGCGTCGACAACGTTGTCGTCGAGCGGTTTCGTGGCTTCGGCGTGCGGTGCGTCTGCGGCGCCCGCCGCTGCACCCGCTGCTGCGGCAGCGGCCTGCGTCTCGGCGTAGATCTTCTCGCCGAGTTTCTGGCTGGCGCTCATCAGCGCCTCGGTCTTGGCTTCGATGTCGGCCTTGTCTTCGCCTTTCAGCGCTTCCTCGGCGTCCTTGATGGCGGCCTCGACCTTTTCCTTGTCGGCCGCATCGAGCTTGTCACCGTGCTCGGCCAGGCTCTTCTTCACGCTGTGCAGCATCGCGTCGGCCGAGTTGCGGGCCTGGATCAGTTCCAGTTTCTTCTTGTCGTCGGCCGCGTTCAATTCGGCGTCTTTCACCATGGCCTGGATCTCGTCTTCGCTGAGGCCCGAGTTCGCCTTGATGGTGATCTTGTTTTCCTTGCCGGTGCCCTTGTCTTTTGCGCCGACGTGCAGGATGCCGTTCGCGTCGATGTCGAAGCTGACCTCGATCTGCGGCGTGCCGCGTGCCGACGGCGGGATGCCTTCCAGGTTGAACTCGCCCAGGCTCTTGTTGCCCGAGGCCATTTCGCGCTCGCCCTGATACACCTTGATGGTCACCGCCGGCTGGTTGTCGTCGGCGGTGGAGA
>CANJKD010000495.1 GCA_947474415.1 Burkholderiales bacterium
AGTCGATGCGGCGGCGAGGCGCTGCACGCCGAAGCGCTTGTGCGCTTCGTAGGGAAAAACATCGTGCACATAACCAGCCAGGATCTGTTCCTTGTGGCCTTGCCAGAACGCGACGTCGAGCAGGTCGGCGTGGTGCTTCATGAACACGCTGCGCACGGCCGGGTTGCCGAGCAGAAAGGGGCCGAAGGTTTCGGGGAACACGTCTTTCGGGCCGACGCGGTACCAGACCTCGCCCGACATCTCTTCCTCTTCGTTGCGCGGTTCGGGCACCTTGCGAAAAATACAGTCGGTCAGGTATTCGATCTCGTCGTAATCGTAGAACACCACCTTGCCGTGGCGCGTGACGCCGAAGTTCTTCCACAGCATGTCGCCGGGGAAGATGTTGGCGCGCACCAGGTCCTTGATGGCGTTGCCGTACTCGATCACCGCCTCTTCCACCTGCTTCGGTGTGGCCTCTTGCAGATAGATGTTGAGCGGGATCATGCGGCGCTCGATGTAGAGATGGCGAATCACCAGCGAGTCGCCGTCTTGTTCGAGCAGGCTGCCGCAGAAGTTCGTCAGCTCGGCCACCAGCTCGTCTTCGAAGCGGGCGCGCGGGAACGCGACGTTGCTGTATTCCAGCGTGTCGGCCATGCGGCCGACGCGGTCGTGCTGCTTCACCAGCTGGTACTTGCTCTTGATGGTCTCGCGCGTGGTTTCCTTCTGCAGCGGGAAGAAGTCTTTGATGACCTTGAACACGTAAGGGAAGCTCGGCAGGTCGAACACCAGCATCACCATGCCCTTGATGCCGGGTGCACTGCGCAGCCGGTCGCTCGAATGGCGCAGGTGGTACAGAAAGTCGCGGTAGAACGCGTTCTTGCCCTGCTTGGCCAGACCGAGCGCGCTGTACAGCTCGCTGCGCGGCTTGCGCGGCATCATCGAGCGCAGGAACTGCACGTAGGCCGAAGGTACTTCCATCGTCACCATGAAGTAGGCGCGCGCAAAGCTGAACAGCAGCAGCAGCTCGTCTTCGCCGAACAACACGGTATCGATGATGAGCAGACTTTCTTGGTGCCCCAAGACGCCTTCGGCGTCGGCCCCCGAGGGGCTCTCAGCCGGCTTGGGCCACGAAGGGGCCCCTCGTGGCCCCTGGCGGCCCGGCGCGGGCTGTTCCCCATGCAGGATCGGCAGCACGAACGGCGTTTCGGTGAAGCCATTGATGATCTTGCCGACCAGGTACGCGCCCTTGTTCCGGTAGAACAGCGAGCTCAGCACCTGGATCTGGAAGTTGGCGCGCGTGCGGTAATCGCCGAGCCGCTCGTTGATGGCCGCCAGAACCGAATCGACATCGCGGCCAAGGTCTTCGAACGCCCGCTGGAGCTGGAAATTGCTGACGATGCGCAGGAGGGTTTCGCGCATCGTGGCCGGCGTGGGGTAGTAGGCGCGGTAGGTGGGCAGCGAGCTGGGCTCATCGTTCTCGATGTATTCGGTCGAGATGGCGGGGCGCACAAAGATGAAGTCGTTGTGGAAGTAGCTGCGGTGCAGGATCTTGGTCGTCACCGAGTTGAAGAAGGTCTCGGCCAGCTCCGGCTGGTGGTGGTCGATGAGCAGGCCGATGTAGTGCAGCTTGACTTGCTGCCAGACGTCACCTGCCAGTCCGGCGGCTTCGAACTCGCGCTGCAGGTGCTCGGCCGCCTCGGCAACGCGCAAGTCGTAGAACTCGATGCGATCGCGCTGACCACGCTGTTGGGCGTGCCAATCGGCCGCTTCGAAGCGGCGCTTGGCGTCGGCACTGGCCTCGCGAAACAAGGTGTAGTGGCGGTCGAAGCCGTCGAGCATGGCGAGAGCGATGTCATAAGCGCGCGGGTCGGTCAGCGCAGCGGGGAAGGCGGCAACCTGGCTCACGGCGTGCCTTTCACAGCGCGAACTTCATCGCGCTGCGCGGCGCGCATGCAGCGCCGAAATGGCCGCGTCAAACGCGGTCGCCATCTCGGCCGCGCCCGGCACCGTCACCTTGAGGTCTTGCAGCAGGCCGTCGTGCAGGCCGTAGAACCAGCCGTGCACCACCAGCTCCTGGCCGCGCGCCCAGGCGTCTCGCACCACCGTGGTCTGGCATACATTGCGTGCCTGCTCGATCACGTTCAGCTCACCGAGCGCGTCGACCTGCTCCGCCGCAGGCAGCGTGGAGAGCCAGGCCTGGTGGCGGTTGCGCACGTCTTGCACATGGCGGATCCAGTTGTCGGCCAGGCCGACGCGAATGTCGTTCAGTGCCGCGAGCACGCCGCCGCAGCCCGAATGGCCGACGACGATGATGTGCTTCACCTTCAACATGTCGGTCGCGAACTGGATCACGGACAGGCAGTTCAGGTCGGAGTGCACCACCACGTTGGCCACGTTGCGGTGCACGAACAGCTCGCCCGGCAGCAGGTCGACCAGTTCGTTCGCCGGAACGCGGCTGTCGGCACAGCCGATCCACAGGTACTGCGGCGCCTGCTGCCGCAGCAGTTCGGTGAAGAAGCCGGGGCGGCGCGCCTCGGTCCTGGCAGCCCAGAGGCGGTTGCGGTCGAGAAGCTCTTGGAGTTGGGTGGTCATGGCACGGCGCGGTGTCGAATTTCCGGAAGTCTAAGCACTTGAGCAAACGCACGACCGCTCGAAGGTTGCTCATCCCCCTCGGCGGGCGGACGACGCATGTCGTCGGCCTTGGGGTCAATCTCAGCCCCGGGCTCACATCGTCTCGGCGAACAGCTCCCGTCCAATCAGCATGCGGCGGATTTCGCTCGTGCCGGCGCCGATCTCGTAGAGCTTGGCGTCGCGCCACAGGCGGCCGAGCGGGTAATCGTTGATGTAGCCGTTGCCGCCGAAGATCTGCACGCCTTCGCCGGCCATCCAGGTGGCCTTCTCGGCGCACCACAGGATCACGCTCGCGCAGTCTTTGCGCACCTGGCGTACATGCTCCGGGCCCAGCATGTCGAGGTTCTTCGCCACCGTGTAGGCGAAGGCACGGCCAGCCTGCAACACGGTGTACATGTCGGCCACCTTGCCCTGGATCAGCTGGAACTCGCCGATGCTCTGGCCGAACTGCTTGCGGTCGTGGATGTA
>CANJKD010000496.1 GCA_947474415.1 Burkholderiales bacterium
CCATGCCTTGCAGCGCACGGCGGGCGCCACGGCGGCGCATGACAGCGTCATCGTGCTGCGCGTGCTGGCGCCGCGCGTCGAGCCGCTCATGAACCTGCTGACCGCCGTGTGGGCTCGGTGGCGCGAAGCCGCTTGGCAACTGCCGGCCTGCGTGCCGCGCGTCTGGCGGACTTGAGATGCAGGGCAACTCACACACCGCAGAGTGTGGTGATTTGACCTTCCCAATACCCAAGCTCAATCGTTCGCGAAGCTGTACGGCCCGCCGCGCTCGAGTGCCTTTTTGTAGGCCGGCCGCGCATGAATGCGCTTCAGGAAAGCCATCAGCTTTGGCCGGCTGGCGTTGAGCCCGGCACGCTGCGCGGCGGCCTCGACCGGAAAGCTCATCTGGATGTCGGCGGCGCTGAACGCCTCTCCGGCGAACCAATCGCTCTTGCCCAGTTCGGCCTCCATGAAGTCGAGCTGCCGCTTCAGGTTCGGCTCGACCATCAGCGCCAGCACCTTGGCGCAGATGCCACGCGCGATCGGTTTCACGAAGAACGGCATCGGCGACTGCGGGATCCTTTCGAAGATCAGCTTCAGCAGCAGCGGCGACATCGCCGAGCCTTCGGCAAAGTGCAGCCAGTAGCGCCATTGCAGCCGCTGCGGCGTGCCGATGGCCGGTGCCAGCCGGCCATTGCCGTAGCGCTCGACGAAGTACTCGACGATGGCGCCCGATTCGGCCACCGTCACGCCGTCGTCGGTGATCACCGGCGACTTGCCGAGCGGGTGCACCTTCAGCAGTTCGGGCGGTGCGAGCATGGTCTTGGCATCGCGTGCGTACTTCCGGATTTCATACGGCAGGCCCAGCTCTTCGAGCAGCCACAGCACACGCTGCGAACGTGAATTGTTGAGGTGGTGAACAGTGATCATGGCGGGGTTCCTGGCAGATTCGTGGCGGGCACATGACGAGTGGAGGCCAGCAACCCGGCCGGTTGGAATTGTGCTCCGTGACACTTGATCTGCGTCAATCGCCCGACCAGGGCATGGCGGACACTGGCAGCCTGCTCACACCTTACCGGGGTTCACCATGAAGATCATGCTCGCAGTCGATGGCAGCAAGTTCAGCAAACGCATGCTGGCCTATGTCACCGCCCACGACGAGTGGCTGGGCAAGGGCCACCAATACACGGTGTTCACCGGCGTGCTCGCGGTGCCGCACGCGGCCTCGGCATTCGTCGATGCGGAAATGGTTCGCAAGTTCTATGACGACGACGCAGAGGCGGTCTTCAAGCCGATCCGCAGCTTCCTCGCCAAGCAGGGCCTCGACACGAGCTTCGTCTACAAGATCGGCCACCCGGCGGAATTGATCGCGAAGGCGGCCGAGAAGGGCAAGTTCGACCTGCTCATCATGGGTTCGCACGGTCACGGCAACCTGGGCAACATGGTGCTCGGGTCGGTCGCGACCCGGGTCATCGCCGCCTGCTCGACGCCGGTGCTGCTGGTGCGTTGACGCTGCGCTTCAGGCGGCCATGCCCTGGCTCGGGTTGATGAGGTACTTGGCGCCGGTGGCGCGCTGGCCATAGGCCTGCATCACCTCCGGTTGCAAGGCCTCGGCGAGTGAGATTTCCTTCGTGTAGGCGCTTGCGAATGTCGTCTTCAACTCGGCTGCGACGCGCTGCCGCAGGGTCTGTGCGGCAGCGCTGCCGATGCGCTGCAGGAACGGGAACAGCAGCCATCCGCCGATCCCCCAGGCCATGCCGAAGCTGCGGTTGAACTCGGTCGGCCCGGTGTCGAGGCCGCCGTACAGATACACCTGTTTGTGGGTCGTGGAACCGTAGCGGCTGTACTCTTTCGCGCTGCGGTTCAGCGCCGCTTCCATGCACGCCAGGATCTGGCCGGCCAGCTTGCCGCCACCGGTGGCGTCGAAGGCGAGGGTGGCACCGGTGGCGACGAGCGCCGCAGTCAGGTCGTCCATGAACGTGGGCGACGTGGCCATGCACACATGCGTTGCACCCATCGCCCGGAGCAGCGCTTCCTGCTCGGGCTTGCGCACGATGTTGACGAGGCCGATGCCGTCGGCCATGCACACCTTGTTGAGCATCTGGCCAAGGTTCGAGGCCGCCGCGGTGTGAACCAGCGCCGTGTGGCCCTCGCGGCGCATGGTCTCGACCATGCCGAGCACCGTGAGCGGGTTGACGAAACACGAGGCGCCCTCAGCCGGCGTGGTGCCGGCCGGCAAAACCAGGCACATGTCGGCCTTGACACAGCGGTATTGCGAATACATGGCGCCGCCGAGCACCGCCACCGTCTTGCCCAACAAGGCCTGGGCGGCATCTGCCGGCCCCGCCGCAACGACCACGCCTGCGCCCTCGTTGCCGACCGGCAGCGACTGGTCGAGCCGGCCCGCCATGGCCGCCCTCAGGCGCTCGGGAATGGGGGCCGTGACGACGGCGCCCGTGCCCGCACCAGACACCGTTGCGCTGCCGATGTCGGCGGCACCGAACAACAGCCCGATGTCGGACGGGTTGATCGGCGCCGCCTCGATGCGCACGATCACTTCGTCTGGCGCTGGGGCGGGCAACTCGGTGTTGACGAGCGAAATCTCCAAGACGCCTTCGGGCCTGACCCGTGAGCGAAGTTGCAGGCCAGTGCGGGGGCATTCAGTGGTCATGGAAATCTTTGTGAAGAGCGCGTGTCGGGAAACATTTCAGGGCTTGACGAACTTCAGGACGAAATCGTCCTTCGGCTGCGGCGGGTTCGGCGTGTTCTGATCGCGCGGATCATTCGGATTACGCAAAAAATCACCCGAGGCCAGCCACCGGAACCCGGCCCGCTCGACCTCGGCACGCAGGAACGATTCCTCGATGCGGTGCAGCGTGCCAGCCTCGGAAATTCCGGTGCCCGGCCGCCCGGAATGGTCGGCGATCACGTACACGCCACCCGGCTTGAGCGCGGCGAACACGGCGCGGTTCATCTGCGCCCGGTCCACGCCCATGTGGCCGAGGTCGTGATAGTTGAACATCAGGGTGGCGACGTCGAGCGTGCCGGCCGGCACCTCGGGTGGCAGCGGGTTCTCGAAGGGCTGCACGACC
>CANJKD010000497.1 GCA_947474415.1 Burkholderiales bacterium
CCACGAAGGGCGCGAAGGTGCGCAGGAATGGCATGAAGCGCGCCGCCACGATGGTGATGCCGCCGTAGCGCTCGTAAAACGCATGGGCCTGGTTGAAGGCGTTCTTGTTGAAAAAGCGCGAGTTCTCCCACTGGAACACCTTGGGCCCGAAGTAGCGGCCCAGCGCGTAGTTGCACTGGTTGCCCAGGATCGCTGCCACGATCAGCAGGCCGATCACCAGCGGCAGGTTCATCAACCCCGCGCCGGCCAATGCGCCCACCACGAAAAGCAGCGAGTCGCCCGGCAGGAAGGGCATCACGACCACCCCGGTCTCGATGAAGATGATCAGGAACAGCAGGCCGTAGACCCACCCGCCGTAGCTCTGCACGAAGGTGGCGAGGTGCACATCGACATGCACGATGAAGTCGAGCACGAAAGCGAGGAATTCCATGCGCAGGGATTATCAAGGAGGTGACAAGCTGCGCCCCTGCGCGCCGGGCCGCGCTTCCTACAATGCCGCCATGAATGCCGTGAGCCAGCCCGTTGTGCGCCGCCCGATCCGCGAATTGCCCGACGAACTCGTCAGCCAGATCGCGGCCGGCGAGGTGGTGGAACGGCCGGCGTCGGTGGTGCGCGAACTGCTCGACAACGCACTCGACGCGGGCGCCACCGAGGTCACGCTGAAGCTGCTCGGCGGCGGCATTCGCGCCATCGTCGTGGAAGACGACGGCTGCGGCATCCCGGCCGACGAACTGGTGCTCGCGCTGCGCCGCCACGCCACCAGCAAGATCGCCTCGCTGCCAGAACTCGAAGGCGTTTCGACGATGGGGTTTCGCGGCGAAGCGCTCGCGGCCATCGCCTCCATCGCCGAGCTGACGCTGGCCAGCCGCACCGCCGCCGCCGGCCACGCGCAGCGGCTCGACGCCCGCACCGGCGAACTGCTGCCGGCGGCGCGCGGCGTGGGCACGAGCGTGGAGGTGCGCGAGCTGTTCTTCAGCACACCGGCACGGCGCAAATTCCTGAAGACCGAGAACACCGAACTCGCGCATTGCGTGGAGGCCGTGCGCCGCCACGCGCTGGCCCGGCCCGACGTCGGCTTCACGGTCTGGCACGACGGCAAGCTGGTGCAGCAATGGCGCCGCATGACCAGCACCGAGAGGCAGCGGACGCCCCTGCACGACGTGCTCGGCGCCGAGTTCGTCGCGCAGAGCCGCGAGGTCATGATCGACCTCGGCGGGCTGCGTGTCACCGGCCGCACCGGCACGCCCGAAGCCGCGCGCACCCGGGCCGACCAGCAGTACGTGTACGTCAACGGCCGTTTCGTGCGCGACCGGCTCATTGCACACGGCATCCGCTCGGCCTATGAAGACGTGCTGCACGGCGGGCGCCAGCCCTCGTACGTGCTGTTCATCGACATCCACCCCGAGCGCGTCGACGTGAACGTGCACCCGACCAAGATCGAGGTGCGCTTCCGCGATTCGCGCGAGGTGCACCAGGCGGTACGGCGCGCGGTGGAAGACGCGCTGGCGATTCCGCGCGCGGGCGTGGCGGGGTCGGTGGTGACGGTGCCGCTGCATGCACCGCTGGCCCTCGCGAACCCGCATGCCGCAGGCGCAGCCGGCGCCGGGGGGTCAACGTTCGGATTCGGGTTCGGGTTCGGCGCGCCGCGCTACGACACTGCGCGGCAGGCCTCGCTCGGCCTGCAACAAACCGCCTTGCTGTACGCGCAGGAACCCGGCATGGCGTGGGCCGGCCAGCCGGCGGGGGCCGGCGCCGCGACGGTGCTGAACACCGGCCCGGCGGCCACTGCCGAGGGCATCGGGCCGGGGCCGGGCGCCGGCACAGGAATCGACACCGGCGCCTGGCCGCTGGGCCGCGCCATCGCGCAGATCGGCGGCGTGTTCGTGCTGGCCGAGAACGCCCAAGGCCTCGTCATCGTCGACATGCACGCGGCCCATGAACGCATCGTCTACGAGCGCTTGAAGGCCGGCATGGAAGCCCGTGGCGGCGCGGCCATCGAGTCGCAGCCCTTGCTGATCCCGGCCACCTTCGCTGCCACCGCACACGAGATCGCCACCGCCGAAGCGCAGGCGCACAACCTGCTCGCGCTCGGCCTCGATGTGTCGCCGCTGTCGGCCAGCGTGCTGGCGGTGCGTGCGCGCCCGGCCGCATTGGCCGGCGGCGATGTGGTGGAACTGGCGCGCAGCGTGCTCGCCGAGCTTGCGCAGTACGAGGCCAGCACGGTGATCCAGCGCGCCCGGCACGAGATCCTGTCGACCATGGCCTGCCATGGCTCGGTGCGCGCGAACCGGCGCCTGACGATCGATGAAATGAACGCGCTGCTGCGCGACATGGAAGCCACCGAGCGCGCCGACCAGTGCAACCACGGCCGGCCCACCTGGCGCCAGGTCACGCTGAAGGAACTCGACGGCCTGTTCTGGCGCGGGCGCTGAGCCCAGACGCGCAACAGTGTCTGTGCCCTGTTGTGCGCCTGACGAAGGCGCTGGTGCCTGCAGTCGCCAAGGCTGACGCGGGCACGCAATCACGCTCCGCAGTGGCCGGCCACGCCGCGACCGTGCTCCAATCGGAACCTGCACCCGAGAACCGCCATGGCCACGATCAAGCTCACGAAGCCCGACGCACACGCGCCGGCACCCACCACAAGCCCGAGCTCCCGAGCCCCGGTGCGCGGCACCGGCGCGGGCGTGAAGGCCCGCCCCACGCTGGCGCAAGCGCAAGCGATGCGCGTCGAGCGCGAGGCGCGGTACCAGGAGCAGTTGCGCCAGCGCTTCGGCGACCGGCCGCCACCGCCCACGTTCACGCGCCGCGACGAGCCGTCTGCCGCACCGCGCCATCGCGACGAGCGCGCTCCCGCGCAGCGCCAGCGGCGCGACGAACCAGCTTCGATGGCGGCGCGCCCACGCCACGACGAGCCGGCCCCGATGGCGCGGCCGCGTCGCGACATGGCACCGGCGCAGCAGCGCCCTGACATCAGCCTGGAGCAACTGCGCCGCGAAGCGCCGCCGATGAACCCGGGGCGGGGCCGCGATGCCGGTGGCCAGCGCGGACGCCCGAGCCCCGCCCACGGCGC
>CANJKD010000498.1 GCA_947474415.1 Burkholderiales bacterium
AG
Source organism: Burkholderiales bacterium (assembly GCA_947474415.1). Taxonomy (GTDB): domain Bacteria; phylum Pseudomonadota; class Gammaproteobacteria; order Burkholderiales; family Burkholderiaceae_C; genus LMDS01. The sequence continues at coordinate 3 of CANJKD010000498.1, forward strand.
CACAGCACGACGCGATACCACCACGTTGTTGCGCTTGCGATCAAGCTTGATGACCTTGAACTCCATGGTCTTGCCTTCGAACGGCGACATGTCTTTGACAGGTCGTGTGTCGAGCAGAGAGCCGGGCAGGAAGGCACGGATGCCGTTGACGAGGACGGTCAGGCCGCCCTTGACTTTGCCGTTCACGGTGCCGGTCACGAATTCGCCGGATTCCAGCGAGTTCTCGAGCGACAGCCACGAGGCGAGGCGCTTGGCCTTGTCGCGCGACAGGATGGTGTCGCCGTAGCCGTTTTCGACCGCGTCGATCGCGACGGAGACGAAATCGCCGACCTGGACTTCGAGCTCGCCCTGGTCGTTCTTGAATTCTTCGATCGGAACGTAGGCTTCCGACTTGAGGCCGGCATTGACCACCACGAAGCTGTGTTCGACGCGCACCACTTCGGCAGTGATGACTTCGCCGCTGCGCATTTCGGAGCGCGTCAGCGATTCCTCGAACATGGCGGCGAACGATTCCATGCCCTCGGGGGTGGCAACTTGAGTTTGTGACATTAGGTTTTCCGGTGCGGCCTTCGCAGGCTGCGGGGTTGGGTTTTACAACCGACGCCCTGGGTGCCTACGGAAGATGAGCGGCACAGGAGGGAGAGCGTCGGAACTGGCTTGGCTTGTCGATCAGTGCCGGCGTGCTACTCGAACACGGCCCAACATTCAACCGAAAGGCCGACGTTGTTCCCAGGCTTTCAGCACTGCATCCACCGAGGCTTCGATGGTGAGCGCCGAGTTGTCCAGCAACATCGCATCTGCGGCCGGCTTTAGGGGCGAAACCGCTCGGGTTTGATCCCGTTCGTCGCGCAATTCCAGTTCGGCTCGAAGACTGTCAATATTAGCGGGAATTCCCTTTGAAATCAACTGCTTGTGTCGCCGCTCGGCGCGCGTGGCGGCGTTCGCGGTCAGGAAGACCTTCAAGCGAGCGCCGGGAAAGATCACCGTGCCCATGTCGCGCCCGTCGGCCACGAGGCCCGGCAGGCGGTGAAACGACACCTGCAGGGTTCGCAGCGCCGCGCGCACCAGCGGCCAGGCGGAAATCCGCGAGGCCAATGCGCCGACCTCTTCGAGCCTCAGGGTTTCGGTCACGTCCTGCCCGGACAGCAGGATGGCGGTGCCGGTGAAGTGCAGGTCGAGGTGGCCGGCGAGCTGGGCCAGGTGCTGCTCATCGTCGGCACGCGCCCCGACGCGCATCGCGGCAAGCGCGGTGGCGCGATAGACAGCACCTGAATCAAGGAAGTGATAGCCCAGTGCCTTGGCGACGGCGCTGGCGAGCGTGCCCTTGCCGGATGCCGTGGGGCCGTCGACGGTGATGACCGGAATGTCTTGCAGCCGGGCGCTGGCCACGCCAAACAGGGTTTCGAAATAGTCGGGGAAGGTCTTGGCCACGCAGTGGGGGTCGAGCACCCGCACCGGCACGCCGTGCGGCAGCGCGTGCGGCGCGGTGTCCGGCTGCGAGCCGGCCATGGCATTGAAGGCGGCGAGCGAAAAACACATCGCGACCCGATGGTCGTCGTAGGTGTGGATCACCGCAGCTTGCCAGGCCAGAGGCGGGTTGATCTCGATGAAGTCGGCGCCCTCGCAAACGCTGGCGCCGCACTTGCGCAACTCCGTGGCCATGGCTTTGAGGCGGTCGGTCTCCTTGACGCGCCAACTCGCGATGTTGGTGAGGCGCGTGGTGCCGGTGGTGTACAGCGCCATCACGGCCAGCGTCATCGCGGCGTCGGGGATGTGGTTGCAGTCGAGCGTGATCGCCTGCAATGGCCAGCGGCCACGCGACACCTCGGTCCAGCGATCGCCCAGCACCACGTGGGCGCCCATCGCTTGTGCGGCTTCGACGAAGCGCAGGTCACCCTGGATCGACTGCGCGCCCATGCCTTCGATGCGCAGCGGCGCTTCGCGGCTCGCGGCAATGGCGCCGAGCGCGATGAAGTACGACGCGGATGACGCATCGCCTTCGACGTGAACATCGCCCGGCGCCCGCAGCCGGCTGCCGGCAGGAATCGTGAAGCGCGCCCAGCCGTCGTTGCGCACGGCCACACCGAAGCGCGCCAGCAGGTTCAGCGTGATCTCGACATACGGTTTGGAGATCAACTCGCCGACCACCTCGATCACGACGTCTTGCTCGATGGCGACGAGGCACAGCGCCTGCAGCAAGCCGGTTGCGAACTGGCTCGAAACGTTGCCGCGCACACGAATCGGCGCGTCGAGCCGCAACGTGTGCACCGCACCGTCGCCCAGCCGGAGCGGCGGGAAGCCGTCGTTCCCAGCGTAGTCGATCGGGCAGCCCAGGCCACGCAGCGCGTCGACCAGGTCACCGATCGGGCGCTCGTGCATCCGCGGCACACCGCGGATGGTGAAGCGGCCCCCCTGCGTGGCCCCGAGCACCGCCAGTGCGGCCGACAGCGAGCGCGTCGACGTGCCCGAATTACCGAGGAAGAGGTCGGCTTGGACCGCGACGAGCCGCCCGCCCAGGCCGGTGATGCGCACCGCCTCGCCTTCCAGCACCACGCTGCAGCCCAGCGTGCGCAGTGCGTCCAACATCACCTGGGTGTCATCGGACGCCAGCAGCGCGTGGATCGTGGTCGTGCCTTCGCTCAGCCCGGCCAGCAGCAGCAGGCGGTTCGAGATGCTCTTGGAACCCGGCAGCCGCACGGTGCCCGAGGCCGACACGAGCGGGGGAAGGTCGAGAAAGCGAGTCGAGAACATGCAGCAGCGCCAGCGGGGTGGAAGAGACCGGGGAGGTCAGCGGCTCGCGAAATGGGCCAGAACCTTAGCGGTTCGTGGTGGGCTTGCCGGCATTCATCTGCCAGCCCGCGCGCGCCTCGGACGCGCTGCGAATCATGTCTTCGAGCGCTTCAGTGTTGCCCGACTTCATCGCGTGGTCCATGGCGTCGAGCGCATGCCGGAAGCGCTGGCTTTGCTTGAGCACTTCTTCGCGATTCGACATCAGGATGTCGCGCCAGATGGTCGGGTCACTGGCCGCGATGCGGGTGAAATCTCGAAAGCCCGGACCGGCGAGAGA
>CANJKD010000499.1 GCA_947474415.1 Burkholderiales bacterium
GAAGTTTGTCTTGACGACTGACTGCAGATCGGACCGGGCGAACGGCGTGAGAGCCGTAGGCGCATCTGACACATGGAACTGCGTGTCTGCCATGTTCAAGTCGCTGCGGATGGACAGCACCAGCTGACGACAGACGTCGTCCATCATCGGGGTCGTCTTTGCCGGCAGGGGCGAACGCAGTAGATCCCACGCCACCCCCTCGTCGGGCACAAATTCCTGGCCGGTGATCAACGGGTGCGTCCGTTGCCAGAAGCGCCAGATCGAAGCGTGGTCCCGGCCCATCACGAAGTCAGCGCTCTGATTCAGGATAATCAGCAGATCCCACAACTCGCGCACCGCCGTTTGGATCGGGGTGGCCGTACCCAACAGCACGTGTCGGGCGTTGTTGGCCATGTCCATCATGAAGGCCAGCAAATTGTTCGGATCCGGGTCCTCAACGCCTAGCTGTCCACGGCGGCGCGCCTTGTGGCTTTCGTCCAGGATCAAGGTACCCACCCGGACGCGCTTCAATACGCTCGCCTCAGTGGACTGGTGCACGATCAAGCCAGTCGAGACAATGGCCACCTGGAACGGACATCTGGCGATGTCCTCGGGGCCGCGCGTCATGATCGTGCGCCCCTCGGCGTCCAGCCAGCACTTCTGGTTGCTGACCCAAACGCCACTCGGGATTCCCAGCCGGTCCTTCAGTTCCGCCTGCCATTGCAGGGTCAAGGTGGCGGGGCACAGGATCAGGACAGGCCCATCGCCCAGCAGCGAACTGACCAGCGCCGCTGTCGCCATGGACAGCGTCTTCCCCAACCCGACCTCATCTGCAATCAGCAGGCGCGCCTTGCCGTAGATCTCACGGTGCTGCAAGAAGGTGGCCACGAACGACCGCTGCCACGGCTGCAGTTGCTCGCCGCCGCGATAGATGGGTGACTCGACCATCGTCGCTGCGGGGATGTCCTTGGCCGGCAGGTCGCCGAAGGTGACTTCCACACGCTCGGCGATGCGTTTGACCTCGGTGAGGATGGCATCGGGCAGGTCATGCCCTTCGGCCCACAGCGCCTCGAACTCCTCGTCGACCCAGCGACAGCCTTCTTCGGACGGGTCCTCCCAGAGGATCTCGTAGTTCTCCGCAAAAGCTGCTCGGCTCTCGTTGATGCTGCCGAGAAAGCTCGTGCGGCGCCCATCTGCCATCGTAATGACGCCTGCCTTGCCGTGTAGGAAGACCCGATTCTTCGGGACCACCTTGATCTGCACCCGCCCACTGCTCAGCAGCTTGTAAAGGCGGCGATACCTCTCCCGGTGAAAGAAGGCCTCGGTATCAATCGGCTCCTGGTTCCAGCGCTCCTTCAGCGCCACCTCACGTGCCGCCTTAGACACCATCACGTCATGCGGATCCAGTTCGCTGTTGCAGACGATCCGCACATCCTCGATGTTTTCGATCTGCTCACCGACCAGCTCCAGGATGGACGATCTGAAGTAGCCGGCGATCCGCTTGTAAGAACGGGCGCCTTGCAGACGGTCCGCCAGGAACACATGGTCCAGGCGCTGCCGCAGAGATGAGAACCGCTGGATCAAGACGTCACACCCGCTCGCGCCGAACCAGGTCGCGCAGCACCATGGCGTTCGAGCTTTCGTCAGGTCGCGCCTTGGCGGTCTTCTTGCTCACGTAGTCAGCCAACGCAGTGAGGCGGTCTCGCTCGCGAAAGTAGTCTGGCACCAAGTCCCGCAGCTGGTGCATGACGTCTTCCGGCTTGACCTTGTTCTCCTGAAGAAGGTTGACGGCATACAGCACGCTGCGCAATACAGTCGGGCCGAACTCTTCGCCGGCGGTCATGCCGCGCTTGCCCAGCTGCGCGGCCGACTTAAGGTTGGCGTGGTTGGCCTTGACTTCGTCCATCACGGCGCCGTAGTCCTGTACCTTGAACGCCTTGGCAAAGTTCTGGTAATTCGACAGAACGTGGATACCCTTCGACTCCATATCGAGCATCTTCAGATAAAAACGCTCGATGCCTGAGCTCTTTTCCCATAGGGCACGGTCAACGCCTTCAGGAACCAGATATTCGTTAGCGATGTTGACCGCGAAAGCGATCAGCTCATCCACCATGGTCGTCTGGCCTTTGACTCGCGGTCGCATGGCCTCTTGGGTCATGGAGACGCCATCGATCTGGCTGTAGCGCGTGAGAACTCTCAGTGCCGCTGCATAGCCTGCCATCTGAAGATCGGCGTCTTCGAACAAGTTCTCGTCTCGATAGAGTTCCTTGATGTCCCTGTTCAAGCCGGTCAAGAGATCAACTTGGCTTTTGACCTCTTCGGCAAGCTCGTACGCTAGTTCATCCCGCGCCGCGTCTTGTTCTTGAAGGCGTTTTCGAAGCACCAGCAAGATCGTGCCCTTGACGTACTGCCCTTCGCGCAGAGCGTTATCCGTCTCGGTGACGACATACCAAGCGGCGGTTACGCGAAGCCCACTGGCCCAAACGATGTTCGCCATGTCCGCCCAGATGGAGCCCGACTGATGGGTAAACATGACGATCTGCAGGCCGTTGTCAGGCATGCACTCCGCCATCCGCTTGTACGCGGACACCATGCTGAGCTTGAAGTCATGGTCCTCGCCTTTGATCGCAAGGGCTCGTCGGCTATCCCATACCCAGTTTGAGAATTCTGACGGGGGGTTCTTCCGGATCCAGGCGATAAAGAACTCTAGTATCTCTTCGTACTTGACGGCGTCTCCGTAAGGCGGGTCAGTGATGAAAACGTCGATCGATTCGTCGAGCTCATTGGCTGGACGGCTTTGAATTTCGTACGACCCCTTTACCGGGAAATTCTTGTAGCGGGTGGAAACAAGCGGAGCACAAAATGAAACGCCTCTACACCCGTAGTTGTAAAGCGTATTTAGGGCCTGGTTGTCGAAAACGCCCTTTGTCGCGGAAGCTCCGCCCTCACTGTTGTCGAAGCGGCTCAATCTGCAATTCATGTTGAGCACTTGCGTAAGGCCGAATTTCTGCGCTGCGGTCGAATGGCGCGAGAAAAGGTAACTGGTTAAGAGTTGCCGCGGATTGAATAGGTGATGCCAGTGTGTCCAAC
>CANJKD010000500.1 GCA_947474415.1 Burkholderiales bacterium
GACGGCTACGTCGTCCGCCCCCCGAGGGGGTTTGAGCAAAGTGGCAGAGCCACATTTCCCCAAACGACCGCATGAAAAAATCGACCCCCATCGAAGAATGCATCCGCGACAGCCTCGAGGTGTACTTCAAAGACTTGCACGGCGTGGAACCCGCCGCGATGTACGAAATGATTCTGGGCGTGGTGGAAAAGCCGCTGCTCGACGTCGTGATGCAGCACGCCGAGGGCAATCAAAGCCGGGCCGCCGAATGGCTGGGCATCAACCGCAACACGCTGCGCCGCAAGCTCGTCGACCACAAACTCATCCAGTGACAACACTCGCCTCGCTGCGCGCGACGTGACCGGACACTTCCAATCAGGTTTCACATGACTTCACTGACCGCCCTGCTCTCTGTTTCCGACAAGACCGGCGTGCTCGCATTCGCCCGTGAACTCAGCGCGCTCGGCGTCAAGCTGCTGTCCACCGGCGGCACCGCGAAGCTGCTCGCCGATGCCGGCCTGCCAGTCACCGAGGTGGCCGATCACACCGGCTTCCCCGAGATGCTCGACGGCCGCGTGAAGACGCTGCACCCGACCATCCACGGCGGCCTGCTGGCGCGGCGCGATGTGCCCGAGCACATGGCGGCACTGGCCACGCATGGCATCCCGACGATTGACCTGCTGGTCGTGAACCTGTACCCCTTCGAGGCCACGGTCGCCAAGCCCGGTTGCACGCTGGAAGACGCGATCGAGAACATCGACATCGGCGGCCCGGCGATGGTGCGCTCGGCCGCGAAGAACTGGCAGGACGTGGCCGTGCTGACCGACGCCACGCAGTACGCGAAGGTGCTGGCCGAGTTGAGCGCCGACGGCGCCGTGAGCCGGGTGACGAAGTTCGCGCTGTCTGTCGCCGCGTTCAACCGCATCGCCGCCTATGACGGTGCGATCAGCGACTACCTGTCTTCGCTGAGCTTGGCTTCGGAAGACACGGCTGCAACGCCGGGAACCGCACCCGCGCGCAGCGAATTCCCCGGCCAGTTCAATGCCCGCTTCGTCAAGCTGCAAGACCTGCGCTACGGCGAGAACCCGCACCAGGCGGCGGCGTTCTACCGCGAGCTGAACCCGGTGCCGGGCTCGCTCGTCACCGCAAAGCAGTTGCAGGGCAAGGCGCTGTCTTACAACAACATCGCCGATTCCGATGCGGCCTGGGAATGCGTGAAGAGCTTCGGCGGTGGTGATGCAAACGCGGACGCATCAAGCGCCGCGAACGCAGCCGCCGCCTGCGTCATCGTCAAGCACGCCAACCCCTGCGGCGTGGCCGTTGCCGCGACCCCCGCACAAGCCTATGCGAAAGCCTTCAAGACCGACCCGACATCAGCCTTCGGCGGCATCATCGCCTTCAACCGCGAACTCGACGGCGAAGCGGCCGCGCTCGTCGCGAAGCAGTTCGTCGAGGTGCTGATGGCGCCGGGCTTCACGCCCGACGCGCTGGCGATCTTCAAGGGCAAGCCCAACACCCGCCTGCTGCAGATCGCGCTGCCAACTGCGGGCACCAGCGCCTGGAGCCAGGGCCGCAATGCGAAAGACATGAAGCGCGTCGGCTCCGGCCTGCTGATCCAGAGCGCCGACAACCACGAGATGACGCTGGCCGACCTGAAAGTGGTCAGCATCAAGCAGCCCACACCTGCGCAAATGAACGACCTGCTGTTCGCATGGAAGGTGGCCAAGTACGTCAAGAGCAACGCCATCGTGTTCTGCGGCGGCGGCATGACGTTGGGCGTGGGCGCGGGCCAGATGAGCCGGGTCGACTCGGCGCGCATCGCCGGCATCAAGGCGCAGAACGCCGGCCTCGGCCTGGCCGGCTCAGCGGTCGCGAGCGATGCGTTCTTCCCCTTCCGCGACGGACTCGACGTGGTCATCGACGCGGGCGCGGTCAGCGTGATCCAGCCCGGCGGCTCGATGCGCGACGACGAGGTGATCGGCGCCGCGAACGAGCGCGGCATCGCGATGGTGCTGACCGGCGTGCGGCACTTCCGCCACTGAAATGCCTGGCCCCCGCGTCACTTCGTTCCTGTCCGAAGGGCCGTGCGGGGCGCCGTCGTGGCCCGTGGGGGCGCCCGGGCCCCTTGGGGCGGCCCGGCGGCAACCGGGGTGACGCTGCCCGAGGCTGCCGGCCTGTTGCTGGCCTTGGTGGCCCGCCTGGTCACCGGTGCCCAGGGCCATTGGCAGGGCGCACCGCCGAAGGCCGAGCAGCGCATCCATTTCGCGAACCACCAGAGCCACTTCGACTGGGTGCTGATCTGGGCCGCGCTGCCCGGTGACCTGCGCGCCATCACGCGGCCCATCACGGCGCGCGACTACTGGACGTCGACGCCGCTGAAGCACTGGATCACGCGCGAAATATTCAACGCGGTGTACCTGAGCCGCCCGAGCCCGAAGGGCGACGCCACCCTGGATTCGGTTGGGGAAGACCCGCTGGAACCGTTGCTGGATGCGCTGCGCAACGGCGACTCGCTGGCGATCTTTCCCGAAGGCACGCGCGGCAACCAGGGCGAGCCGGCACCGTTCAAGGCGGGCCTGTATCACCTCGCCGAAGCCTTCCCCGAAGTGCAGCTGCTACCGACCTGGATCGACAACGTACAGCGCGTGATGCCGAAGGGCGAAGTGGTGCCCGTGCCCATCCTGTGCTCGGTCAACTTCGGTGCGCCACTGGCGCTGTCGCCGGGCGAAGACAATCGCGTGTTCCTGGACCGCGCACGCGCGGCCGTTGTCGCCTTGAGGCCGGCCCGCTGATGGGCGCGCTGCGTGAGCTGACGGTGTCGCAGCAGATGGGCCTGCTGTTCGTGCTGTTGTTCGGCGGGCTCATGATCGTCAAGGCCATCGCCTTCGGCCGCAGCCTGCGCGAGCGCAGCGACGAACAGTTCGCAACCCATGTGCAGTTCAAGCGCGACCTGCGCGCGGTGTGGGTCGGCGCATTGTTGTTCTGGGTTTCGTGGGCCCTGGGTGCGTTCGTCTCGACCTTGCTGTTTGGCGTGATCTCGTTCCTGGCGCTGCGCGAATTTGTCACGCTGACGCACACCCGGCGCGGC
>CANJKD010000501.1 GCA_947474415.1 Burkholderiales bacterium
CGCCGACATGGTGATGGTCAAGCCCGGCATGCCTTACCTCGACATCGTGCGCCGCGTGAAAGACGAATTCCGCGTGCCGACCTTCGCCTACCAGGTCAGCGGCGAATACGCGATGCTGAAAGCCGCCGCACAGAACGGCTGGCTCGACCACGACGCGGTGATGATGGAAAGCCTGCTCGCCTTCAAGCGCGCCGGGGCCGACGGCGTGCTGAGCTACTTCGCGCTCGAAGCCGCGCGGCTGCTGAAACGGACGTGAGGCCGATGGCTGTCCTTGCACTGCGGGCCGCCGCGCCGGGCCACCCCAAGCAAGGCCCCACTCTCTCGGGGTATCGCGCACCGTATTCGGCGAGCGGGGCGAGCAAATAAAGTGCGCATCTTCCACATCCGGGGTGACCAGTTCAGCGAGTTGCTGGCCTTGCCTGACGCAACGCCGGCGGACGGCTATCTGTGGGTCGGCATCGCCAGGCCGTCGTTCGAGTCCCACCTCGGCGCCGTGCAGGCCGCACTGCAGCGCTGGACTGGCGGGCAGCTCGTGGACCTGCATGTGTCCGACCTGCTGAACGACCAGCTGACCTCGCAGTTCGACTACACCTCGTGGTACGACCTGCTCGTGTTCAGGCGCCTGGCGGCCGGCACCGATGCGGCGCAGTCGGCCCACGGCGACGGCGTCACCGTCACCGCCAACCCAGCCGCCGTGACGCTCGCCAGCATCGACACCAGCCCGGTCGGCTTTGCGGTGTTCGACCGCTTGCTGCTCACCGTGCACCCGGCCGATTGCCAGGTGCGCGAGTTCTTCGCGAACCGGCTGCAGCAGCAGACGCCCGCCCCCGAGGCGCGCAACAGCACGCGCATGCCGCCGAATGCGGCCGACCTGGCGCTGCGCATGGTGAACCACATGGTCGACAGCTATCTGGCGCTGCGCCGCGTGCTGACGCGCCAGCTCGACCAGTTGCAACAGGAGCTGTTCAGCCCCCAGACCAGCTACCAGAGCTGGCAGCGACTGCTCGAATCACGCAATGGCCTGCACCTGCTGGAAGACACCTGTGAAGACCAGCGGGCCGCGATGACCGAGTGGATCGATTCGCTCGACGAATTGCCACCGTCCACCAACCCGGTCGTGCAGCGCGAACGCGAGCTGCTGCGCGTGCGTTCGCGCGACGTGCAGGAACACGTGGAGCGCGTGCTCACGCATGTGCGGCGGCTTGAATCGTCGGCCGAGAATGCGGTGCAGATGCACTTCTCGGCGCAGAGCAACCGCACCAACGAGATCATGCGCACGCTCACCGTGCTGACCGCGATCTTCTTGCCGCTGAACCTCGTGACCGGCTTCTTCGGCATGAACTTCGAGGGGCTGCCGCTGATCCACAGCGCCCGCGGCTTCTGGTGGACCTTCGGCTTCATGCTGATCCTCGGCATGGGCCTGAGCTGGTACTTCTGGCGCAAGCGCTACCTCGGCCGCCCGCGCTGAAAGTTTCAAGGCCGGCCGAGCAACAGGTACACCGCCTGGTGCTTGTTGTCGGCCCGGCCGTCAGCCAGGTAGGGCGACCCCAGCGGCGAATCGGCCGCGAAGTACACGGAGCCGCCGCATTGCGTCGCCGTCCGGCTGGCGCCAGTCACGGCATCGCCGACGCGGTAGTTGTCGATCAGGCGGCCGAGGCTCATCCCGCGTGCCGCCAGTTCGCCGGTCTTGCAACCCGAAAGTTCGAGGAACCCGCCCAGGCTGAACAACTGATAGACCGGCAAGGGCTGGCTGCAGGCGCTGCTCGCCCCGCGCAGGTTCACTGGCGCCGAATGCAGGCCCACCGATGCTGCCGCGTTGAAACTGGCCAACAGCTTGGTGTCGTCGTTGGCGGCGCACAGGCGCTGACGCGAGGCTTCGACCCGCACATCGGCCTCATGGCCGGCACGCGGGAAGCGCGGGTTGTCGAGCGTGCCCAGGCGCAGGCGCGCCGTCACGCCGCCCATCTCGGTGTTCGGGATCAACAGCGCGCCGGGGTCAGGCTGGTGTCGGTCGTGAACGTGACGCACCGGGGTGACAGCCCGAGCCGCGCCTCGGCGGAGCCGCCCCGAGGCACGCCCAAGTCAAAGCCGAAACCATAGGAAGCTCGACCGTAGCTGGCGAGCCGCAGGCCAGCGTCACTGTAGACGTCGAACAGGTCGTTCAGCGACTCGACATGCACGGCTGCGAAGCACCGCTGCGCCCGTGTTGACCCACGCGCACCCCAGCGCCAGCACCGACCCGAACCGACTCGCCGCACCCTCACCGCGCATACGGATCTGCGAAACCGAGCGCCAGCATCAACGCGGTCTCATGGGCTTCCATCGCACGAGCCTCGGGTTCGTTTTCATGGTCGTGCCCCTGAGCATGCAGCGTGCCATGCACCAGCAGGTGGGCGTAGTGCGCTTCGAGCGGAATGCCGAGTTCGCGCGCCTCGCGCTGCACGACCGGCGCACACAGCACCAGATCGGCGGCCACGACGGGAGCGTGGCTGTAGTCGAAGGTGAGGACGTTGGTCGCGTAGTCTTTCGCGCGGTAGTCGCGGTTCAGCGCCTGGCCTTCTTCAGCGCCGACGATGCGAACCGTGATTTCGCCCGGCAGTTCAAGCGCGGAGCGAACCCAGCGCGCGACCTTGTGGCGCGGCAGCACGGCCCGGTCGGTGGCGTCGGCGAACTGAAGCGACAGGGTCAGCGACGCGCTGGGTACAGCCATGGCAATTCAGCTTTCGTCCAGCCGGGCGGCGTCATAGGCCTCGACGATGCGAGCCACCAACGGGTGCCGCACCACATCGGCCGACGTGAAATGCGTGGTGGCGACGCCACGCACGCGGCGCAACACGCGCTCGGCGTCGATCAGCCCGCTTTCGGTGCCGCGCGGCAGGTCGATCTGGCTCACGTCGCCGGTGATCACCGCCTTCGAGCCGAACCCCAACCGGGTCAGGAACATCTTCATCTGTTCGGTGGTGGTGTTCTGCGCCTCGTCGAGGATCACGAAAGCGTTGTTCAGCGTGCGCCCGCGCATGAAGGCCAGTGGCGCGACTTCGAGCAAGCCCTTC
>CANJKD010000502.1 GCA_947474415.1 Burkholderiales bacterium
CTTGGCGCGTGCCACCATCTGCGCGCGGTGTTGCTCCATGTGCGCGCTGCACGCGGCATGGTCGGTCATGGCGCGCATCTTGTCTTGATGGGCCTTGCGCTCGGCCTCGGTCATCATCGACCAACCGGGGGTGTTGCCACGGTCCGTGCGCCAGCCGTGCATCGGGGCCATGCCGGGCGCCGGCGCGGAAGAGGCAGCGGCCTGGGCCAGGGCACCACTGCAGGCCAGCAAGCTGACCAGAGCCGTCAGAGCGGTCTTCATTCGGATCTCCTTCTGGAGTGAGTGAACGGGCTCAAGCCGCAAACGCCAACACCGGTTGGCGCGAGGCCAGCGGCGTCGCCTCGGCGGGCCCGCGCGTGTTGCGTGCACAACGACGCAGCGCGGCCGGGTCGAGGATTTCGAGCTCGCGGATGTCCACGCGCAGCCAGCCTGCATCGGTCATCATTCTCAACGAACGGCTGATCGTTTCGTGCGCCAGCCCGAGGTGATTGGCGATGTCGCGCCGGTTCATGCGCAGCAGCAGGTGCCGCGACGACTGTCCGCGTTCGGCCATGCTCGCCGACAATTGGATCAGGAAGCGCGCCAGGCGCGCGTTGGCAGCGACGGCGGACATGACGCGCGCGATCTCGCCGGCATGCGTCAGCTGGCGCGCCACGATCGCCTGCAGCGCTGCGTCGAAGAGGGGCGCGCGCTGACGCAGCACAGCCAGGCTGGCCAGCGGCAGCGCCACAACGGTGCTGTCTTCGAGCGCCACCGCAGCGAATGCATAGTTCTCACCCGACAGGCCGTCATAGCCGATGACGTCGCGCCGCCAGGCAAAACCCAGCACATGCTCGTAGCCGTCTTCGGCCGTCTGCACGCACTTGAAGCTGCCGGCCTGGACGACGTAGAGCATCGAGGCCCGCGCGCCTTCATGCACCAGCGTCGCGCCGCGCGCCACTCGCCGCACGGAGAAGCGCTCGCCACCGGTTTCACCCGCAGCGCTGCCGGGCGCACCGCCGAGCAACTCGGTCAGACTGCGCAGGTCGATCTGCACAGCGTCGGCCTGAGGCTGTGGCGAGGAGCGCACGAACCAGGAAGCGTGCGCGGTCAGCAGGGGGGGGGCGGTCGAGGTCATCAGGGTGGTGGCCATCTTCGGAGCTCCTTGTTTGCCGGAAGTGATGGGTTGGAGCATCGGACGCGGGCCGGGCAGCGGCAATCGGCGTCGACGCCCCCTTTGCTGTCGGAAGGCGCTCAAACTGCTGTCAGACTTTTCTTAACGGCCGGCTTTCTTGCGTGCGCTCAACGACGCGGATCGGGCACTGCAGATCATTCGAGCGTGGTGCCTCGTGCGTCACAACCCATACCTCTACCCACAGTCAAGGAGTTTCGCCATGAACGAAGTGCGTGTCCCCGAGATGTACATGTTCGACCTCGATCCGTTCCCGTCGTCGATGATGCGAGAGCTGTGGCGGCCCTGGAGAAGCCAGGAGGCCGCGAAGGCGCCACAGATCCGCATCGACCTGTCGGAGACCGACAAGGACTACACCGTCAAGGCCGACATTCCCGGTGTCAAGAAGGAAGACATCGACATTCGCATCGACGGCAACCAGGTGACGATCAGCGCCGAAACCAAGCAGGACAAAGAAGAGAAGAAGGACGGCCGCCTGCTGCGCAGCGAGCGCCGTTACGGTTATGCCAGCCGGAGTTTCATGCTCGACAGCGACGTCGAGCAGTCGAGCGCGGACGCCAAGTACAACAATGGCGTGCTTGAGCTCAGGTTGCCCAAGAAGGCGCAGTCAAGTGCCAAACGTCTGACCATCACTTGATCCTGCGCAAACTGCACGCGGTTGCCGAGTGCCGCGTGCGTTGCGCGGCGCGTAGACTGCTGCGGTGGGTTCTTCCTCCAACCGCAAACACTTGCTGGCGTTGGTGATCGCGCTCGTGACGTTGACGGGGCTGGCAGCGGCCGGCTGGAAGACGGTCGCCCAGTTGCGCAACACCATCGAGCAGGTGCGGCAATCGCGCGAGTCGCAGACCCAGATCGACATCATCTACCGCACTCTGCTCGGCCTGGAGAGCAGCCAGCGCGGCGTCCTGCTGACGCGAGAAGCCCCCTACTTGGCGACCTACCGCGCGGCGATGGCGCAGTTGCACGCGCAGATGGAGGCGCTGCCGCGGTCGCGGCACCCCGAGCAGGCCGCCAACCTGGCGCGGCTGACGGCGCTGGTGGAGGCCAGAAGCGCCGAGCTGGCACGCGCCACCGCGCTGCGCGATGCCAGTGGAGCACATGCTGCCCTGGATGCCGTGCGCGCCGGCCAGGGCCAGTTGCTGATGAGCGACTTCCGCGAGGTGATCGAGCGCATCGGTCACGCCGAGGCGGGCAGGCTGGCGTTGCACGAGGCGCGGGCCGATGCCATCCTCGATCAGACTCTGCGTGTCGGTACCAGCGTGATCGGTGCCGGGGCCTTGCTGCTGATGTCGGTTTGGCTGCTGATGCGACGTGAGCTCGCGGAACGAGGCCGCGCCGATCTGGTCGAGACGCAGCGCCGCGATCTGCTTGAGCGCGAGATCGACGACGGCAACGCCAAGCTGCGCGAATCGTCGCAGGCGCAGGCGTTGAGTGAAGCGCGCCTGCGAGGCATCTTCGAATCCGCAACCGATGCCATCCTGACCTGTGACGACGCACAGCACATCGTGCTGGCCAACCCGGCGGCCTCGCGCATGCTCCGCTTGCCGCAGGCCGAGCTCATCGGTGCCAACCTCGACCGCTTCGTGCTGGCGCCTTCGCGCGAGCGGCATCGTGCGCTCGTCAAGGCCTTCGGCTGCTCACCCCCCGGGGCAAGGCAGATGAGTCCCCAGCGTGAGGTCGAGGGCCTGCGCGCCGACGGAAGCGCCTTCCCGATCGAGGCCGCCATCTCGCACCTGGAGGTCGGCAGCCAGCGCCTGTTCACCGTCATCCTGCGCGACATCACCGAACGCAAGCAAGCCGAACAGGAGCTTCGTGCCAACCAGGCGCGGCTGAACCAGATCCTGATGTTGATCCCAGAAGCGGTGCTGGTTCACA
>CANJKD010000503.1 GCA_947474415.1 Burkholderiales bacterium
CCACCTCGAATCGTTCCGGCCCGATGCACGCCCCCAGCCAGGCCTGAACTTGCGCCGGTCCGCAGCCCGCCGCCTCGCAGACCTCGCGCAGCGTGGCTTCGAGCACGCCCGCCGCCAGCCCGCGCCAGCCCGCGTGGGCTGCGCCCACCGCGCGCCCGCCGGGTGCGGCGAACAGCACCGGCAGGCAGTCGGCCACCAGCACCGTGCAGGCAATGCCGGGCAGCGAGGTGACGCTCGCGTCGGCGTCGTGAACGGGTGCGCCGGGCACAGCGTCTGATTGGTCGAGCCGAACCACCCGCGCGCCATGCACCTGGTTCAGGTACACCGGCGCGGCACCCGTCGCCCGCGCCAGACTGGCCTGGTTGCGGGCCACCGCATCGGGCGCATCGCCGATCTGGTGGCGCAGGTTGAAGCTGTCGAACGGCGCAGCGCTGAGGCCGCTGTGGCGCGTCGTCATCAACGCCCCGACGCCGGGCGCGGTCCACGCGGGGATCAGCCAATCGGGATGGATGGACATCGCTGGCAGCGCCTTGCAATGACGATCAGATCGCGATCAACGCGCGAGAACTGCGCGATCAAGCCGCATCCGGGCAGGCCGAGGGCTGCGTCTTCGCGAACGCGTCCAGCGCCATGCAGGCCTCGAATACGCGCATCACGGTGGGCACATGGTCGAGCCGGCAGGCCATGCGCTGGGCGTTGTGGATCTGCGGCACCAGCACGCAGTCGGCCAGCGTCGGCGTGTCGCCATGGCAGAAGCGCCCGGTGGCCGCACTGCCGGCGAGCCGGTGCTCGACCACCTCGAGACCGGCGTCGCACCAGTGGCGGTACCAGCGGTCCTTGTCGTCTTCGCTGACCTTCAGGTCGTGCACCAGGTAGCGCAGCACGCGCAGGTTGTCGAGCGGGTGGATCTCGCAGGCCACGTCTTGCGCGAGCGCGCGAATGCGGGCTCGCGCGAACGCGTCACCGGGCAGCAGGCTCGGCTCGGGGTGAACTTCGTCGAGGTACTCCAGGATCGCCATCGACTGCGTCAGCAGCTGGCCGTCGTCTTCCAGCAGCGGCACGAGCCGCGCCGCAGACACGGCGCTGAACAACTGGCCGAGGTGCTCGTTGCGCGCCAGGTGCACCGGCACGTAGTCGAAGTCCAGGCCCTTCAACGCAAGCCCGATGCGCACCCGGTACGAGGCCGATGAACGGAAGTAGCTGTAGAGCTTCATGGGGTTGGTGTCCTCGGTGAACTTGGCCTTCAGCTGGCCACAATGTCGACTTCGAGCGAACCCAGGCCTTCGATGCGCGCGCTGAGCCGATCACCCACTGCCACCGCAGCCACGCCTTCCGGCGTGCCGGTGAAGATCAGGTCGCCGGGCGCCAGCGCCCAGGCCTTCGACAGATGCTCGATGATTTCGGGAACGCTCCAGATCAGCTTGCCCAGCGTGCTGGCCTGGCGCGGCTTGCCGTTCACATCGAGCGCGATGCGGGTCGCCGGGCCGAGCGCACACTCAGCGGCGCGGTACAGCGGGCCGATGGGTGCCGATTCGTCGAAGCCTTTCGCGATGCACCAAGGCCGACCGATCTTCTTGGCCTCGTTCTGCAGGTCGCGCCGTGTCATGTCCAGGCCGACGGCATAGCCCCACACATGGCCGAGCGCATCGGCTGCGGCGATGTCGCGCCCGCCCTTGCCGATCGCCACCACCAGTTCCAGTTCGTGGTGCAGGCTGCGGCTCAGGGTTGGGTAGTGCATGCGCCCGATCGTGCCCGACGCGACCGGCAGCACCGCATCGCCCGGCTTCATGAAGAAGAACGGCGCCTCGCGGCCGCTGTGGCCCATCTCGATGGCATGTTCCACGTAGTTCCGGCCAACGCAGTAGATGCGGCGCACCGGGAACAGCGCGCCCGCCGCGTCGCCATGAACAAGGATGCCGGGCGTGGCGGCGGGCGGGAAAACGAAACTCATGGCAGGAGTCCTTGGAGGCTCGGAGCAGAGACGGTGGAAGCGGCGTGCGCGGGCAGGCGCAAGACGGCGGAATGATGCCATGCCCGAACAGCCCTTGGCACGGCCGTCGCCGGCAGCACCGCTACACTTAGCCCCATGTTGATCCTGCGCAGCTTCAAGCATTGCAAGGCCTGTGGCGGTGCCGTGGAATACACCGTTCCTGCCGATGACAACCGCGAGCGCGCCGCCTGCACGGTGTGCAGCGCCATTCTCTACGAGAACCCGCTGAACGTCGTCGGCACCGTGCCGGTGTGGGGCGACCAGGTGCTGCTGTGTCGCCGCAACATCGAGCCGCGCTACGGCATGTGGACGCTGCCGGCGGGCTTCATGGAGCTGGGTGAAAGCACGGCCGATGGCGCCGCGCGCGAGACCGACGAAGAGGCCGGCGCGCACTTCGAGATGCAGGGTTTGTTCAGTGTGCTCAGCGTGCCGCGTGTCGGCCAGGTGCACCTGTACTTCCGGGCTCGCCTGCTCGACACGGTGTTCGCACCCGGGCCCGAAACCATCGAGGCGAAGCTGTTCCGCGAAGACGAAATCCCGTGGGACGAGCTCGCCTTCCGCACCGTTCGCGACACCTTGAAGTACTACTTCGACGACTGCCGCGCGGGCCGGTTCGACGTGCACTGCGCTGACGTTTCATAGCGCCCAGGTCAGCTGGAGTGCCGGTCAATTGGCGCCGGGACCTCCCACCGCGACCACCCACGGCCCGGTCACGCCGTCGACCCCGCAGGCCCACAGCGCATCCGCAGTGGAGCCGTCCGCGACCCCTTCGGCAAACACCTGCATCGACAGGCTGTGCAGCATGGCCACCAGGCCGCGCACGAAGCCGGCACGGGCTTCGTCGGCGGCCATGCCCTGCGTCGTGGCGGCATCGAGCTTCACGTAGTCGAGCCCGGCATCGAACAGCCGCGCGACGCGGGTCAGGCGCTCGCCCGCATGTTCAAGCCCGACACGGGCACCGGTGGCGCGCAGTTGGCGCGACAACTCGCGCAGCAACTCGAACTGGTCGGCCGCCGCAGACTCGCCCACCTCGACCCACAAGTCTCGCGCG
>CANJKD010000504.1 GCA_947474415.1 Burkholderiales bacterium
GCACGCCAGCTCGTCACGGCGTGCCGCGCGCTGGCGCCGCTGCGTGGTGGCATGGTCAAGCCGGTGCGGGTGCTGATCTGCGGCATTCCCAATGTCGGCAAGTCGACCCTGATCAACACGTTGATCGGCCAACGCGCCGCCAAGACGGGCGACGAGCCCGGCATCACCAAGACTGAACAGAAGATCATGCTGGCCAGCGACTTCCAGCTGTTCGACACGCCCGGCATGCTGTGGCCGCGCATCACCGTCGAGCAAAGCGGCTACCACCTTGCGGCCAGCGGCGGCATCGGGCGCAATGCCTATGACGAGGAAGAGGTGGCGATGGCCTTGCTGGGCAGCGTGCGCCAGCGCTACGGGGAGCGGCTGCGGGCGCGCTACAAGCTCGACGACTTCAGCGAGATCACCGACGAGGCCTTGCTGGCCGACCTGGGCCGCAAACGTGGCGGCCTGCTGGCCGGCGGGCGCGTGAACATGCAGAAGGCCGCCGAGATCGCGATCAACGACTTTCGCACCGGCAACTGGGGCCGCGTCACACTCGAAACGCCGGAACAATTCGGGCAGTGGTGGGCCGCAGGGCAACTGCTCGATGCCGAGCGGCATGCCAAGCGCGAGAAGCGCGGCGCGAAGAAGACGCCGCAGCGCGACGAAGCCGGGGCAGCGGAGAGTTCAGACGTTCCGGGCAACTGAGAGTGTGGGGCCGGTCTGACTTTTCAACTCACGCACCGCCTCGGCGGTGGTGAGTTGGCTCCTAATCTTCTTCGGCCGAGTCATCCGGCCGGCGCAGGTGCAGCTCGATCATGCGCCGCAGCGTCACCTTCAGCGCCCGGGCCCGCTTCAGCCCGAAGGGCTCCAACACGCGCTGTTCGTGCTCGCGCGCCAGGTCCATCAGTTTTGCCACGGTGCGCCCACCGGCGGGCGTGATGCGCACCAGCGTGACGCGCCGGTCCCCATCGTGGTCCAGCCGCTCCACATGGCCGTCGCGCACCAGAAGACGCGCCCCTGCGTGGTGGTTTCGCCCGACGACATGAACGCCCACCTGCGCACGGTCATCGTGGCGCCGATGACCACCGGCTTACGCCCCGCAGGCTTTCGCGTCGCACTCACTTTTCAGGGCAAGCAGGGCCTGATCGTGCTGGCCCAGGTCCGCACGCTCGACCGGGCCCGCCTCGTCAAACGGCTCGGCGCACTGCGCCCGCCAACGCTGGCGCTGACGCTGCGGACCTTGCAGGCGATGTTCGCACCTTGATTGCCACGCCCTCGCCGCTGGTTGTCGCCAGTCGCCGAATGTGGGAGCACGGAGACATGACCACCTCGCAGCCCATCATCACCAGCGAATCGCAACTGCGCAGCGCTGCGACGGCCGGCCTTGTGTTCGTGACCTGCGCATCAGCGCATGCGACGTTCTGGGCGGGTTGGCGCTGGGTCAGACGCCTGAGCAGATCGTGGCCGAATATCCGGAACTCGGCGCCGACGATGTGCGGGCCTGCCTCGCCTACGCCGCCGAGCGTGAGGTTCACGAAGTGCGCCTGCACGTCGCGGCTTGAAGCGGCTGCAACCGGCGACACAGGGGCTGTGTTCGCGTCCTCAAACAGGGGCTCGATCCTCGTTACGTGACGCCCCTTCCGGGGTGCCATGCCAACTCGCCGCTCATCAGGAAAGCGCCACGATTCCGGTGATGGCGCGACCGAGAGTCAGCGCCTGCACATCGTGCATGGCCCCGTCAATGTTGCGCCGGCCGAGGTGGCTCGCGCGTTCGAATGGATCACGCAGCTCGGCCACCGCAGGCGCGCGGTTCTGGTGGCTGGCTGAACACGGTTTGCCGCTGCTGGCCAGGCATTCCGACGAATTCCGGCACCGAATTTTTGTTCATCCACGCTGGCGAGATCAACGTTGGCAGTGTGCTGCTGTGCTGGCCGTGGCGTGGCGGCCTCCGATGGTTCCAGGCGTCCGGGAGCGGCTATAGGCGACAGGCAGCTTCCCGACTTCTCAGCTGCTCAAGGTGATGACCAACTCCCCGCCCAGCATGTCGATGATCTTGACCGCCACAGTCTAGCCATACAGGCTCAGCGCCGATCTGGCGTGGTTGCGCCCGGCCACAGCCGGGCGAAATCAAACGAAAGTTGGCGGTGATGGCGAATGGACAGCAAGTACACGGAGGCGTTGGTCTTTGGGGACACATCCATCACCGTGTAGAGCATCAGGTAGTCGCCATGCGGGTATTCACGCAGCGCATCCGGTGCGCCGGCAGGCAGCGCGGCCAACTGCGCCAGGCCCTCGGCCGACTGGGGCGGGTTGGCCAGGTAGCGCCGTCCAATGCGGGGGAAGCGCCGCAGGTTGGGGATGACGGTGGCGCGCAGCTCGGCCAGCAGGTCATCAAAAGCAAAGCCGGCGTCCGCCTTTACCAAGAACGCCTCGATGGCGTCCAGGCGCTGCAGGAAGCTCGCGGTCAGTTCGACCCGGTACAAGGGCTCACCCGCGCTTTTTGATCACGGGCTTGCCAGGCTTCGCCGGGCTGGATCCCGTGGCGGCGGCTTTGCGTCGTCGCTGTAACTGACTGACGGCCACATCCGCCTCGAAGGTGTGGCCGGCTGCGATGTCGGCCAGGCCGCGCTTGGCATCGTCGATCAACAACAGGTGGATGCGCTCGCGCTCCAGCCGGTGGTAGTAGTCCAGCCGGTCGGCGGCGATCAGTGCGACGTAGCTCTCACCGTTCTTGGTGATGATCTTCTCGGCGCCGGCCTTGGCCTGGTCGGCAAGCTCAGAAAGGTTGGCGCGTGCCTGGGTGAATGGCACCACATCGCTGGCTGAAAAGCCCATGGCGACTCCTTGAAGGCAGATGACAGAATCCTGCGCAGTCTACTTGACCTTCACGCGCTCCCCCAGTTGGACGTGCCGGCCGGGCCGCTCAACTGATCACGCGTTCAACTGAACGCTGCGATCCCGGTGATTGCGCGGCCCAGAATCAGCGCATGCACATCGTGCGTGCCCTCGTAGGTGTTGACCACCTCCAGGTTCACCAGGTGGCGCGCCACGCCGTA
>CANJKD010000505.1 GCA_947474415.1 Burkholderiales bacterium
CCCTGTCTTCGCTCACCTTCGACGAGGCGGGCCGATTGATGGCCCAGTACAGCAATGGCCAGACCTTGGTCGGTGGGCAACTCGTGATGGCGACGTTCGGCAGCCAAAACGGCCTCGCGCCAGCCAGCCAAAACGTGTTTACCGAGTCCTTTGCGTCCGGCCCGCCAACGCTCGGGACCGCCGGAACGGGCCCGTTCGGGGCGGTGCGCGGGAGTGCACTGGAGCAAAGCAACATCGACATGGCCTCCGAGCTGGTCAACCTGATGATCCAGCAGCGCAACTACCAGGCCAATTCGCAAAGCATCCGGGCGGCCGACGCGCTGCTGACCACCGCCATCCAGATGAGCCGCTGATGATTGACCGCATGGTATTCACCGCCATGGCCGGCGCGCGCAACGTGATCGACCAGCTCGCGGTGACGACAAACAACCTGGCGAACGCCGCGACGCCGGGTTTCCGCGAACAGCTTGCGGCGTTTCGTGCTGTGCCGGTGCTCGGTGACGGCTTGGCGACGCGCATTTCTTCGGTCGATTCGACGCCGGGATTTTCGAGCGTCAGTGGCCGCATGGAGCAAACCGGCAACCCGTTCGACCTTGCGCTCGAGGGCGACGGCTGGTTCAGTGTGAAGCGCCAGGACGGTTCGGCCGCGTACACCCGAGCCGGCCGCCTTTCGGTTGATTCCCGCGGTGTCCTGCGCACCGCCACCGGTGCGGCGCTGCAAGGCGAAAGCGGCGACCTGCTGATGCCGTCCGGCACCGTGCCCGAAGTGGGCGGTGACGGCGTGGTCTATGCGCGCCGCGAAGGCGAGGTCGAAGGCACTCGTGTCGGCCGCTTGCGCATTGCGCGCGCCGACCCGGGTGCGCTCGACCGCGGCCCTGACGGCCTGTACCAGGCCGTCAATGCGCTGCCGCTGGCCGACGCCTCGACGGTGCGGGTGCGCCAGGGTGTGACCGAGTCGAGCAATGTCAGCGTCTCGGATGCGATGGTGCAGATGATCACGC
The DNA here is from genome assembly GCA_947474415.1 of Burkholderiales bacterium. Lineage (GTDB taxonomy): Bacteria > Pseudomonadota > Gammaproteobacteria > Burkholderiales > Burkholderiaceae_C > LMDS01. The sequence goes on from CANJKD010000505.1 coordinate 1,002, forward strand.
AGTCGCGCCTGTTCGACCTGTCGATGCAGCTGGTGCGCAATGCCGACCAGAACGCGCGCAGCGCCAACCAGTTGATCACCATGGGCCGCTGAGCGGTCGAGGACCTGCAAGATGATTCGTTCCCTTTGGATCGCCAAGACCGGTCTGGATGCCCAGCAGACCAACCTGGACGTGATCGCCAACAACCTGGCAAACGCGGCGACGACCGGCTACAAGCGCGTCAAGCCGGTGTTCGAGGATTTGCTCTACCAGACGCTGCGCGCCGCCGGCGGCCCGACGGGTGGCCAGGCCCAATCGCCCAGTGGCTTGCAGGTGGGCACGGGCGTGCGTGCCGGCGCGGCCGAACGCGTGTTCCTGCAAGGCAGCCTGACCCAAACTGGCAACCCGCTCGACCTCGCGATCAACGGCCCGGGATTCTTTCAGGTGACACTGCCCACCGGTCAGCTGGCCTACACACGTGACGGCAACTTTTCCCGCGACGCACAGGGTCAGCTCGTCAACCAGGCGGGCTACGTGCTGGCACCCGGCATCACGATCCCGATCAATTCCACCAGCATCACGATCAGCGAGACCGGTCAGGTCTCCGTCCAGCTGGCAGCTCAGGTCGCTCCGAGCCAGGTTGGTGAGCTGCAGATTGCACGCTTCATCAATCCGGGCGGTCTCGCGTCGATCGGCGGCAACCTGCTGGTGGAGACCGCCTCGTCGGGTACACCGACCCCGGGGTTGCCGGGAACCGATGGCGCCGGCACGCTGAGGCAGACATACGTCGAGGCATCCAATGTGAACGTGGCAGAGGAGCTCGTGGCGCTGATCCAGGCGCAGCGCGCGTACGAGGTCAACACGCGGGCGATCAAGGCATCGGACGAGATGCTGCAACGGCTCGCCCAAGTGTGATGCGCACCCCGTCGCACGTCGCATCGGCCGTGTGGCTGGGCCGGGCTTGCCTGCTCGCCGGCGTGTCGGGAGCCGCATGGCTGGCGGGCTGCGCGACCTCGACCGCCGATCTCACCCTCAGCGATCTGCCCGTCACGAGTGCCAAGCCGAGGCCGGTCTTGTCGGTGCCGGCAAGCCAGGGAAGTCTGTTCCCATCCGCTGGCGGCTTGAGCACCGGCTACCGGCCGCTGTTCGAGGATCGCCGCGCGCGCACGGTGGGCGACACGCTTACCGTCTTGCTGAACGAAAAGACGAGTGCCAACAAGACGAGTTCGGCTGCCGCGAGCAAGGCCGGGACCCTCAGCAGCACGGTCACTGCGGCTACCAAGGTGCCGGTGATGAACAACCTCGCAGGCTTGTCTCTGGCTGCGTCCAGCGACAACGGTTTCACGGGGAAGGGCTCGAGCAGCGCTGCGAACGATTTCTCCGGCACGATCACCGTGACGGTGGTCGAGCTGTACGCGAACGGCAACCTGCTGGTGGCGGGTGAGAAGCGCGTGGCGGTCAGCGAGCAGGAGGAGATCATCCGTTTCGCCGGGGTCGTGAACCCCACCGATCTTCGGTCGAACACGGTGTCGTCGACCCTGGTGGCGGACGCGCGCATCGAATATCGCGGTCGAGGCGCTGGCGACGACGCACAGTCGCCGGGGCTGATCACGCGCGTGATGCTCAAGTTCTGGCCGTTCTGAAGCCGTCAATGCGCCGCCAGCCAACTTTCTTTCGAACCGCGCTGTGGTTCGCCCTCGCGGTTGGCGTCGCGTTCATGGCGAGCGCCGCGGGCGCATCCGAACGGCTCAAGGACATCTCGTCGGTCTCGGGCATCCGCAACAACCAGTTGATCGGTTATGGGCTCGCCGTGGGCCTGGATGGCACCGGTGACCAGACCACGCAGGCGCCGTTTACGTTGCAGAGCGTGATCTCGATGCTGCAGGCGATGGGCGTGTCATTGCCGCCTGGGCAAAACGTTCAGCTGAAGAACACCGCGGCCGTGATTGTCACGGCGACACTGCCGCCGTTCTCGCGCCCCGGCCAGTCAATCGACGTGACCGTGTCGTCGCTTGGAAATGCCAAAAGTCTGCGCGGCGGCACGCTGCTC
>CANJKD010000506.1 GCA_947474415.1 Burkholderiales bacterium
ACGCGAATGAACCTGGAAATCAGCTCGGGGCGTTCGCGTCCATCGCCGCCTTGTAGACCGATTGTTTCGGCTGCGCCAGCACGCGCCGCAGCATCGGTTCGAACTCGCCGATCGGCAGGGTGTCGGCCGCCGGGTCGAAGGCCGGGCTGTCGTAGAGCTCGATGAATTCGGCAGTGCGCTCGTAGTGCGCATGGCCCTTGAAGCCGTCGCGCATGTTGCGGTCCAGGCCGATGTGGTGGAAGAAGTTGTAGCCCTGGAAGATGCCGTGGTTCTGCACCATCCAGTGGTTCGCTTCGCTGACGAAGGGCTTCAGGATGGCCGCCGCCACATCCGGGTGGTTGTAGGGGCCGAGCGTGTCGCCGATGTCGTGCAGCAGCGCGCACACCACGTATTCCTCGTCGCGGCCGGCGCGCAGCGCGAGCGTGGCCGTTTGCAGGCAGTGCTGGTAGCGGTCGACGGGGAAGCCGCCGTAGTCGCCGTCGAGCAGCTTCAGGTGGGCGAGCACGCGGTCGGGCAAGGCCTGCGCGAAGCGGATCGCTTCGGGCACGATGGCCTGCCAGTCTTGCGGCGTGCTCTGGTCCATGCGGGTGAAGGTGGCGCGGTCGTTCATGCGGGGCTTTCCGGAAGTGGAGGGTGGGCAGCAGCAGCCGCGATGGTCTGCCAAAACCGGGCCGGGGGCAGTCAGGACTTGCCCTGTTTGAATCCTTGATGTGTTGCCGCGCCGGCCAGAATCTGAGTCAACCGATTCAACCGAGTCAACCGAGTCAACGGAGAATGGCGTCCATGACCGCTCCCTGGTCTGCGAGCCGCTCCGGCGCAGGCGCAGGTGGCGGCGATGGAGTGCAAGCCATGAATTTGTTTCGCTGGCTCGGGGCCCTGGGCGCGTCGTTTGCGGTCACGTTGTCGTCGCCAGCCGGTGTGGCGAAAGCGGCTGGAGCAGAGCCCGCTGCGGCCCCGACCGAGGCCACGCTGCAGTTCTTCAACCGCGACGTCATCACCTTCCGCGCGCCGATGCTGGGTGTGTCTGCGCCGGACCGTGCGCGCCGCGCACGGACGCGCGTCGACGAGCAACTGGCGGCGCCCGGTGCGCACAAGGTGGCGTTGCAGCCGAATGTGCTGGGCACGCTGGTGCAGATCGACGGCGCCACCACCTTCATCGTCACCGCCGCCGATGCCGACACGCTGGCCCAGGAGCCGCTCGACGTGGCGGCGGGCAAGGCAGCCGCCGCACTCGAACTCGCCATCAGCGAAACCCGAGAGAGCCGCGACCTCGATGCCGTGGCCCGTGGCGTCACCCGGGCCGCCGGCGCCACGGTGGCGTTGGCCGTGGCGCTCTGGCTGATGTGGCGGGCGCAGCGCGCGGTGGAACGCTGGCTGATCGAGGTGACGGGCGCGCACACCGGGCGGCTGCGGCTCGGCGGTGTCGAACTGGTTCAGCGCGAGCGGGTCGCGTGGCTCGTGCACGCGCTGGTGGTGGCGCTGCGCTGGCTGGTCACGCTGCTGATCGTGTACGAATGGTTCAGCCTGGTGTTCGGGCAGTTTCCGTACACCCGTCCCTGGGCCGAGCAACTCAACGGTTTCCTGTTCGGCGTGGTCGCGCGCGTTGGCGGCGCCATGCTGCGCGCCGTTCCGGGGCTGATCGTTGCCGGTGTGATCTTCGTGCTGGCGCGCTTCGCGTCGCGCATGCTGGGCGGCTTCTTCGACCGGGTGCAGGCCGGCCAACTGCAGCTGTCGTGGCTCGATGCCGACGTGGCCGTGCCCACGCGCCGCCTCGCCGCCGCAGCGGTCTGGCTGTTCGCGCTGGCGATGGCCTACCCCTATTTGCCGGGCTCGCAGACCGAGGCTTTCAAGGGCGTCTCGGTGCTGGTCGGCCTGATGATTTCGCTCGGCGCTTCGAACCTTGTCGGCCAGGCGGCGAGCGGCTTGATCCTCACCTACGGCCGCGTCTACCGGCGCGGCGAATACGTGCGCATCGCCGAGCATGAAGGCACGGTCATCGAGCTCGGCATGTTCACGACGCGCATCCGCACCGGCCTGGGCGAAGAGCTGACGCTGTCGAACTCGCTGGTGGTGGGGGCGGTGACGAAGAACTATTCGCGCGCCGTGAAAGGCCCGGGTTATGTGCTCGACACAGCCGTGACGATAGGCTACGACACGCCATGGCGGCAGGTCCACGCGATGCTCGTCGAGGCGGCACTGAACACGCCCGGCGTGCTGGCCGAGCCACCGCCGCAGGTGTTCCAGACCGCGCTGTCGGATTTCTACCCCGAGTACCGGCTCGTGTGCCAGGCCATCCCGAGCGAGCCGCGCCCGCGTGCGTTGCTGCTGAGCGCGCTGCACGCCAGCATCCAGGACGTGTTCAACGAGTACGGCGTACAGATCATGTCGCCGCAGTACTACGAAGACCCGCCGGTGCCGAAGACGGTGCCGAAGGAACACTGGTACACCGCGCCGGCGCGGCCGCCGGAGGGGTGAACATGACATGCGAATGGGCGCTCTACAGGCTCATGTGTTCGCGGGGATTAAATGAAGTCGGCGCGCCACAGGTGCACGGCACGGCGGGCCATCGCAGCCTGCCTCACTTCGAGTTTCGCTGGTGTCCATTCGTCCACAATTTGCTCAGGCAAGACTTTGCTGAGCTGGTCGCGGCTCTCTCTGTATGCTTCGAGCTTGACCTCAAACTCTGCATTTCCAACCTTGCGATTGAGGGTCGGCTCAAGCCGGGTCAGGTTTCCGAGTCGCTCGATGTAGCGTTCATAAATCTCGCGAGGAAACGACACTTCCCAAGCAGCGGAGGGGTTCACCGGCAAAATGTGCTCGACCGTACCGGGGTCGGAGTCTGGATCGCAGGGGCGACCGGAGGCGTCTCCCTCCAAGCGTGCCAGCACGTAGCGCACTAACTTGCTTCCCTGGCCAGCGCTGTCTGGCGAGAACTGTGCAAATTCCTGAGCAAATCGCTCGTCGTCGACATAGACACCGCGCAGCGCGCCAAACACGTCGCCCGGCGTCGCCAGGTGTCCTTCAAGCA
>CANJKD010000507.1 GCA_947474415.1 Burkholderiales bacterium
GACCGACTACCTCGTCATTGGCAGCGGCACCGCAGGGCTCGCGTTTGCCGACACGCTGCTCGACGCGACCGATGCACACATCACGTTCGTCGACCGCCATGGCAAGCCCGGCGGGCACTGGAACGATGCCTATTCCTTCGTCACCCTGCACCAGCCTTCGGCCTTCTATGGCGTGAATTCCATGGCGCTGGGAACCGGCCGCAAGGACACGATGGGGCTCAACGCAGGCCTGTACGAACTGGCGTCCGGGCCCGAGGTGGCCGGCTACTTCGACAGGGTAATGAACCACAAGCTGCTGCCCAGCGGCCGCGTCAGCTACCACCCGATGTGCAACTACCTGGGCGGGCAACAGTTCGAGTCGATGCTGTCGGGTGAGCGCACCCAGGTTCAGGTGCGCAGGAAGGTGGTCGATGCCACGCACCACAGCCCGTCGGTTCCTTCTACCCACACGCCGCGCTTCCATGTGGCGCCTGGCGTGCGGCTGGTGCCGCCGAATGCCTTGCCGCAGGTCGGTTGCGGCTCGCGTGAGGCCCAGCTGCCGCGCCACTTCGTGATCATCGGCGCTGGCAAGACGGCGATGGACGCGGCCGTGTGGCTCATCAATTCCGGTGCGCCGCCGAGCGCCATCCACTGGGTGATGCCACGCGACTCCTGGCTCGTGAACCGCGTGACCACGCAGACCGGCCCGGAGTTCTTCAAGGCCGCCATCGGCGGGCAGGCGGACCAGATGGAAGCCTTCGCCAGGGCCACGTCCACCGACGACCTGTTCGCACGCCTGGAAGCCTGCGGCGCGGTGTTGCGCATCCACCGTGACCGCAAGCCCACGATGTTCCACCTGGCCACCACCACGCCGGCCGAAGTCGAGGTGTTGCGGTCCATCGAACAGGTGATTCGCCTGGGCCGCGTGCAGGCCATCGAAGCCGGCCAACTCGTGCTCGACCACGGGCGCGTGCCGATGCCGGCCGATGCGCTGTACATCGACTGCACGGCCTCGGCGGTGGAGGTGCGCGAGAACGAGGTTCAGCCGATCTTCCAGGGCGACAGGATCGTGCTGCAACTCGTGCGCCTGCCGCAACCTGCGTTCAGCGCGGCGCTGGTGGCCTATGTGGAGGCGCACTACACAGGCGATGCCGAGAAGAACCGCTTGTGCGCCACGGTGCCCTTCCCGCACACGATGGCGGGCTACGCGCGTTCGATGCGGGTCAACATGGCAAACCAGTTCCACTGGGGCCAGGACAAGGAACTGCGCCAATGGGTCCGCGCGAGCCGGCTCGACGGCTTCGGCAAGCTCATGTCGGGCATAGCTCCGCAAGACCAGGAGAAGCAGGACATCATGGCCCGGTTCCGCGAACAGGCCGTGGCGGCGATGGCCAACTTGCCCATGCTGATTGCGGCTGAGGCGGGTTGACGGGACGGGTGTGCGGCCAGCTCAGGACAGCACCAGCTCCCAGGTCTCGCCCACCAAGGTCTGCCCGAAGCTGTTGTGCGGTTCGCTGCTCACCAGCGTGTAGCCCGCCGCGCGGTAGATGCCGCGGGCGGCGAGCAGGCTGGCGTGGGTCCACAGCACGATCTTGCGGTAGCCCGCGTGGCGCGCGAAGTGCTCGCATTCCCCGACCAGCCGCTTGCCCAGGCCCAGGCCGCGCGCGGCGGGTTCGACCAGCAGCATGCGCAACTGCGCCACGCCTTCGATGGGCTGCTGCGTGGCTTCGCCGCGTGCCTGCACGAGGAACACGCTGCCCAGGCTGACGCCGTCGCGCTCGGCGATCCAGCAGGCTTCGCGCTGCGCATCGAAGCGGTCGATGAAGTCGGCGGCGATGCGCGCCACCATCGCCTCGAAGCGCGCGTCCCAGGCGTATTCGCCCGCGTAGAGCGCGCCGTGGCGCGAGATCACCCAGCCGATGTCGCCCGGGCGGTGCGGGCGCAGCCGGCAAGGGGCGCCGGGCGTGGGGGTGTCGCCCGTGAGGTGGTTCTTTGGGGTCATCAATGCGAGCCGTTGGCCTTCGGTCGGTCGGATGCCTGCATTTTCCACAAGCCACCAAAGCCCGGGGCTTGTGCAAAGTACTGGATAAACATACAGTATTCAAATGGACTTCATGCCCGCCTCATTTCCAGTGCTCTCTGCTGCAGACCTTGCTGGCCTGCCTGCCTTGGTGCCGCTGGCGCCTCATGCAGTGCCTCATGCGGCGCCCGGTTCGGCGCGGCCGGCGCGGGCGTTAGGTGCCATCCGCCCCGAAAGCCTGCACCCCACGCTCTGGCTCGCCCACCAGCTCGGCCGGCAGGTCGATGCGGCCGTGCCCAGCGGGTTCATGCCGCTCGACGCGGAACTGCCCGGCGGCGGCTGGCCGCGCCGCGCCCTCACCGAACTGCTGCTGCCGCACCCGGGCGTGGGCGAAGTGCGCCTGCTGGCACCTTGCCTCGTCGCCACGCAGAAGGCGGGCCGGCTGGTGATGCTGTTCGACCCGCCGGCGGCACTGTCGGCCAGCGCGCTGCTGCAGCTCGGCTTCGATGTCGATCAGCTGTTGATCATCAACACCCGCACCCGCGTGATTGCGGGGTCCGACAGCCTCTGGGCGCTCGAACAGGCGCTGAAGAGCGGTCATGTGGGCGCCGTGCTGGCCTGGTTGCCGCCGCGCCTGCGCACCGAGCGCCTGCGCCGCCTGCAATTGGCCGCGCATGCACACGACGGCCCGGCCTTCGTGCTGTGCGAGATGAGCGCGGCGCAGCGGCCCACGGCCGCACCGCTGCGCCTGGCCTTGCGCGCGGGCGGGGCCGACGTGCTGGCCGTGCGCGTGCTGAAGCGCCGCGGCCCGCCGCTGGAGGCAACAGTGCTACTGGCCCTGCCGCCGGTGCTGTCGGCCACGGCGCGGGGGCGGGCGGACGTGAGCGGGGGCGTGGGCGTGGATGTGCGAGCGCAAATGCCTGGCAACGGGCCGCTGATGAGCCTGCGCGCCGCCACTTTCGTCAACCTCGCGGCGTCGCGTTGATGCCCGCCGCTCTCGCTGCTGCTGCTGCCGCCGCTGCCTCTGCC
>CANJKD010000508.1 GCA_947474415.1 Burkholderiales bacterium
ATGATCGCGATCTGCCCGGCGGGACCGCCGAAGCTGATGAAGCCGAGCTTGAGCCAGAAGCGGAAGGCTTCCATGAAGCTCACGGCGGGTGGCGGGCTGGCTGTGGCGGCCGAGGTGTCGTTGGCGGTGGCGGCGGTCATGTGGGTGTCCATGTGAGGGTCTGGCGGATGTTCATGCGGAGGGGCCTGGCGCCCCGGTTTCAAAGGCGACGCGAAGCCCCTCGAACACACCGCTCGCGACCAGCATCAGCTGGTCGTCGTCGGCGATGGCTTCGAGCAGGCCGGCCAGTACGCGCTCGACGCCGCTGGCTTCGGGCGGCTCGACCCCGCCGACGTCCAGAAAGTGCACCAGCGCGCCGAGGCGCTTCAGCGCCGGCTGTTCCAGGTTGAAGCTTTCCAGCAAGACCTCGAAGCTGACCTTGGCACCCACGTGGCTGAAGGCGGCACCGTCGAAGTCGAAGCCCAGCGCATCGGGCGGGCAGTGGGCCGGATCAGCGAGCCAGAGGAAGCGGGCCTGCGGGTCAATGTGGCGCCGGATCAGCCAGGCGCAGGCCAGGCGGTCGACCCACGGGCGCCGGCGCGTGGCCCAGGTGCGGCCGCGGTAGTCGGCCGCCACGCGCTGCGGCATCGCACGCGCCACGGCGCTCGGCTCGTGGGGCGACAGGGCACGGTGCGCCATCGCTTCCAGGTCGGCCAGTGCGCCTTCGGTCTGGCGACGCGCCTCGCCGGGGAAGAAATCGGTCTCGACCAGGTTTGCCAGCGTCTTGGCCAGCTTGCGCACCTGCTTCACGGTGTCGGGCGCGCTCGATGCCTTCAGCCCGTCACGTGCCGACGCGATGTCGGCCAGCACGGCAGCGTAGTCGGCGCTGCGGTCGAACAGCGCGATGAAGTTCGAATCGATGCCGTTGTCGGCATTGCTGCCATCGCCGTCACCGCTCACCCGCAGCAGGTACGCGGCGCCGCCCGCCGCCCGCACGTCGTCAGCCACGCCTTCCAGCAGCGCGCGGCAGGCGTCGCGCTGCGGCAGCAGGTAGACGCCGTCACGCAGCACCGCCGCCCCGGAAGATTTCAACGCACGCCAGGCGCGCATGCGCGCCGTGGCGTTTTCGGTGGGAAGTGAAAGGACGAGTTCGAGCCACAAATTCATGTAGCGAACTCTACTGCATTGCAGAGTTCACTATAAGAATTTCATAACGATCAGCCCGGCAGGTACTTCGCCAGCTCGCGCTCGATGCCCTTCGGGTCCAGCATCAGCGCGCCGTTGATCCAGCCCGGCATGTCGCCGACGTACACCTCTTCGTCGCCATGCTGCAGGCCGGCCAGCACCGCCTGCGCCACCTCGGCCGCCGACGACTTCGGGCCCTGGAAGTCGCGGCTCATGTCGGTATCGACGGCGCCCGTCATCACCGCGACCACCAAGGTGCGTTGCGCCGCGAGTTCGGCCCGCACGCCTTCGGTCATGCGCAAGGCTGCAGCCTTCGAGGCGCACAGCGAACCCATCGCCGGCAGGTTCACCTTAGCCAGGATCGACAGCACGTTGACGAGCGCACCGCCGCCGTGGCCCCCCAGCTGCAGTGCGAACGCCCGGCACATCGCCAGCGTGCCGAGGTAGTTGGTGTTCATCTCGGCCTGCGCGTCCACCAGCGACGCCGCCGCGATGAAGCCCTGCCCCCGGTTGATGCCGGCGTTGTTGACGAGCAGATTCACGTCCGAACAACGCGCCTGCGCGGCCGCCACCTGATCGGCGTTCGTGATGTCGAGTGTGAGCGCCTCGACGCGGCCCGGGTTCGCCTGCACCAGGTCCTGCACGGCCGCGATGTCGCGCGCCGACGCATAGACCTTGCGCGCACCGGCCACCAGCAGTTGCTGAACCAGTTCGCGGCCCAGGCCGCGGTTCGCGCCGGTGACGAGGGCGGTGGTGTTGCTGATGTCCATGTCGGTCTCCTTGTGTCGTCAGATCAGGGGGTTGACGGGCTGATGGCCGTGGCCCGGTCCAGCCAAGTGTCGTCGATCTCGGGCAGCGGAATCGCGTCGAGCAAGGCCCGGGTGTAGGCGTGCTGCGGGCGTTCGAACACGTCTTGCGTCGCGCCCTGCTCGACGATGCGGCCCTCGCGCATCACGACCACGCGGTCGCACAGCACCCGCACCACCGACAGGTCGTGGGTGACGAAAATCATCGCCAGGCGCAGGCGTTCACGCAGTTCACGCAGCAGCAACAGGATGCGCACCTGAGTCGACACGTCGAGCCCGGAGACGATCTCGTCGGCGACGATCAGATCGGGCTGCAGCGCAATCGCGCGGGCGATTCCGACGCGCTGGCGTTGCCCGCCCGACAACTCGTGCGGATAGCGCGCCGCGAACTCGGCCGGCAGGCTGACCAGCGTGAGCAGTTCGCGCGCGCGCGCCGCACGCACGACCACGCTCGGCGAAGGCCCGAGCCGCTCGAACGCGAGCAGCGGCTGGATCACGATCTCGCCGACGCGGCGGCGCGGGTTCAGCGCCGACAGCGGGTCCTGAAAAATCATCTGCATGCGTTCGCGCAAGGGCCGTAATTCGGCCTCCCCCATGTGCGTGACCTCGCGGCCGGCGAACACGATATTGCCCTGCTGCGGCTCGTACAGGCGCAGCACGGTGCGCGCCAGCGTGGTCTTGCCCGAGCCCGACTCGCCAACCAGACCGACGCATTCACCCGCCGCCAACGTCAGGTCGATGTCTTGAAGGATGGGCCGCAATGGCGCCTTGCCGAACAGCGGGCGTTGCGACAGATCGGGCAGCGCGAGGCCGAGGCCGCGGATGCTCAGTAGCGGCTCAGCCATGGGCCATGCCGTGCGCGCGGGTCTGGCGGGTCGGGACCATGGGCGCCGTGCAGGCCGACCACCAGGCCTGGTCATAGGCCTGCGCATCGGCCCACAGCGCATCGGTCACTGCGTCGGCGATGGGCAGCAAAGCGCCGGCCGGCCGGTCGTAGCGCGGCGTGGCGGCGAACAGGGCGCGGGTGTAGGCGGTGCGCGGCGCCTCGATG
>CANJKD010000509.1 GCA_947474415.1 Burkholderiales bacterium
CGCGATCCGGCGCGATTACCCGATGGTCATGCACGGCGTTTCGATCTCGATCAGCAGCACCGGCATGCTCGACCTCAACTACCTGCACGACCTGCTGCCGATGCCGTACACCGAGGCGGCGCTGGGCCACCTCGTGGCGCGCGTGTCTCCGGTGCAGGACCTGCTGGGCTGGCGCTTGCTGCTCGAAAACGTGTCGAGCCATGTGAGTTTCCAGGCCGACGAGATGAACGAGTGGGCGTTCATCGCGCAGCTGGCGAAGCGCGCCGATTGCGAGTTGCTGCTCGACGTGAACAACGTCTACTTCAGCAGCCGCAACCACGGCTTCGATGCGCATGAGTTCATGGATGCGATGCCGCGCGAGCGCGTGCGCCAGATCCACCTTGCCGGCCATGAAGACCATGGCAGCCACCTGATCGACACGCATGACCGCCGGTGTGCGACGGCGTGTGGGCGCTGTATGCCTACAAGGTGAAGCGGTCGGGCGCGGTACCGACGATGATCGAACGCGATGGTCGCATTCCGTCGCTCGCGGAATTGCTGGTCGAGTTGGACCAGGCGCGGGCCGTTCAGGCGGCGGCATTGGCGCCATGCTGAATACGCGGGCGGCCCAGCAGGCCTGGTTGAAGCGCGCCATCGTCGGCAGTGCGCGGCCCGCAGTCGAGTCCGACACCGCCGGCCTGCTCTGCGCTGCCGAGGGCCGCGAGCCGCTGTTGCGCAACTACCAGCAGGCTTATGCGGGCCAGCTCATTGCGGCGCTGCGCGACAACTTCGGCGTGCTGCCGCAGGTGCTGGGCGACGAGGCCTTCGACGCGCTGGCGCTGGCCTACATCCGCGCGCATCCGTCAGCGCAGCCGTCGATCCGCTGGTTCGGTCATCGTTTGCCCGACTTCATGGCCGAGCGCGACGACCCGGTGCCGCACCCTGCGCTGACCGATCTGGCGCGCATGGCAGGATCGCGCGGAAGAAAAGGCGGCTGACCTGCCCGAGCCACAGCCACTCGCCCACCGCCTGCTGGTCTGGCGGGTTGGGTTTGACGTGCGCTGGCGGTCGGTCGAGCCGCTGCCGGCGCGCTTGCTGCGTGCTGCGTTGCAGAGCCAGAACTTCGGCACGCTGTGCGCGCCGGCCGAAGAGGGGATCGGCGAAGCCCAGGCGGCGCTGCATGCCGCCAGCGCCTTGCGTGGTTGGCTGGCCGACGGCTTGTTCGGCGCCTGGCGAACGCCCTGAGACGGCGCGTTGCCCTGAGGCTGAGACCGAGTCCCGGCAGCCGCGCCCGAGTCACCGGCCGAACCAGCGCTGCGCGTGCAGGCCCAGGCCGGTGGCGACGCTGGCGAAGCGGTCGCCACGCACCGCGCGGGCCGTGGGGAACGCGGCGGCGATCCGGGTCGCCAGCAGGCGCAGGCCGGTCGAGCCGCCGGTGAAGTAGAGCGCGTCGATCTGTGATGGCTTCAGCCCGGCCTGGGTGGCCGCGAGCCGCGCGGCGTCGACGATGCGGGCCATGTCGGCTTCGATGGCCTGCGCGGCTTGCCTCTCGTCGAGTGCGGCGCTTAAGCTGCGCTCGGTGTGGCTCAGGTCGATGCGCGTGGCGCCGCCGTCAGCCACGTCGATCTTGGCCTGTTCGGCCCGTGCCGCGAGCTCGTGGCCGAGCCGTTCGGTGAGCACGGTCATCAGCCGGTCGTGGTGCGCCGGGTTGGCATAGAAGCCGCGCATCCCGCGCAGCTCGGCGACGCGGCCAGGGTTGTAGACGGTGTTGATCAGGTGCCAGGTGGCGAGGTCGAAGTACACGCCGCTGGGCACTTCGCGTGCCGGTGCACCGGCCACGCTCGGGCCGCAAGCGCCATAGCCGTATTTGGGCAGGATGGCAGCGAGCTCGATGCGGCGGTCGAAGTCGGTGCCGGCCACATGCACGCCGTGGTTGGCCAGGATGTCGGCCTTGCGGTCGACACGTGCGGCATGCATCGGCCCGACGCGCACGACCGAGAAGTCGGAGGTGCCGCCGCCGATGTCGGCCACCAGCACGATTTGCTCGGTGGCGATCCTGCGTTCGTAGTCGAACGCAGCGGCGATGGGCTCGTACTGGAACTGGATATCGCTGAAGCCTACCTGTGTGGCGGCAGCTGCCAGCGCGGCCTGGGCCTGCGCGTCGCGCAGCGGGTCGTCGTCGACGAAGAACACCGGGCGGCCGAGCACGGCGCGGTGAATGGGCGCGCCTGCCAGGGCTTCGGCGCGGGTTTTCAGGTGCTTCAGGTAGCCGGCGACGATGTCGAGGTACTTCGCGCCGCGGCCGCCCCCGATGTCGGTGGTCTGGTCGATCAGGGGGCTGCCGAGGATGCTCTTCATCGAGCGCATCAGTCGGCCCTCAAGGCCGTCCACATACGCGGCCACGGCGGCCCGGCCAAAGGCGGTTGGCGGGCCGGTGAGCCCGGGGCACGCGCTCGTTGCGTCAGCGAAGTAGAACACCGCCGTCGGCATGGTCGTGTGGCCGGCTTCCAGCTCGACGAGCTGCATGGCGCCGGCTGTGTCGGGGATGGCGATGGCGGAGTTGGAGGTGCCGAAATCGAGGGCGCAAAACATGCTGGTGAACCGGCGACGGCAGGTTGCCGGGGGCGCGATTCTACTGGGCCGCCAGAGGGTTTACCGCTTGCCTCGGCGCCCGGCCAGCCGCCTGCATTTCAATGATGCGAGGCAGTGCGGGAGGCCGTCCCCGAGGGCGTTGCCCGCGTGGCTGTGCTGCCGCCGACCGAGGTGGTTTTCGGGCGGCTGGCCTGGGCCTCGTCGCCGCTGTCGGCGCGCAACATGCTTCCCCCGCCGGCCGCGAGCAAGACTGCGCTGATCGCTGCCGTGGCAACGGTGCCCCAGGTGAGTGCTTTCAGCGTCGCGACGATCATGGTGTTTCCCCATCAATGCCAGATTGGCGGGCGCGATTCACCCGCTTCTGAAACCATAGAACACGTCAGCCAATAGTTCCATCCGCCGAAAGAGGGACGGGCCGGGTTATGTTGCAATCACTAGCAACTGTC